>JBDUAG010000035.1:0-13544 GCA_040004785.1 Burkholderiales bacterium
CTAGGGCACTTCCGCAGGCTCGGGTTCAACCGCCTGAGTTTTGGCGTGCAGGACTTCGACGCGGAGGTCCAGCAGGCGGTACACCGGGTTCAGTCATTCGAGATGGTCGAGGGCCTCATGAAGAGTGCCCGAGCACTGGGTTTTGTCTCCATCAATGCCGACCTGATCTACGGTCTCCCCAAGCAGACGCCCGAGAGTTTTGCGCGAACGATTCAGCAGATTGGCGAGTTGCGGCCTGACCGAATCGCTCTGTATGCCTACGCGCATCTGCCGGAGCGCTTCAAGCCGCAGAGGCGGATTGCCGATGCCGACTTGCCAAACGGGCCGCAGCGCATATCGATGCTCGGCGGTGCTATTGCGGGGTTCCTGTCGCAGGACTACTGCTACATCGGGATGGATCACTTTGCACTGCCAGGCGATTCGCTGGCGGTCGCCAAGCGTGAAGGTCGGCTGCATCGGAATTTTCAAGGCTACAGCACGCAACCAGACTGTGACCTGATCGCGTTGGGCGTTTCGTCCGTTGGCAGGGTGGGTGCGGTCTACTACCAGAATGCGAAGACGCTGCCGGAATACTACGAGTCGCTGCGGCAGCGCCGACTGCCTGTCGTTCGAGGCTACAACTTAACGGCTGACGACGAGCTGAGACGTGATGTCATCATGGCGCTGATGTGCCAGGGTCGCGCGGAGTTCGAGCCCATCGAGCGTGCGCACGGCGTGCGCATGGCCGAGTACTTCGAACCCGAACTTCGAACCTTGCGCGACATGGCGGTGTCCGGGCTGGTCCTCCTGGAGGAGGGTGCGCTCCAGGTGACGGCGTCTGGTTGGTTCCTCGTTCGCGCCGTCGCCATGGTGTTCGACAAACACCTGCAGTCAGCCAGGGAACGGCATCGTTTTTCGAAAGTGCTGTAGCGCGCACCCGCTCGGACAGCCGCAGCCAGCGCGGGCGTGCCCGGCCGAGCCGCAGTGCACCGCGGTGCACCACAGGCATGACGCCCGCCGGCAATGTTTCGTTTGGTTGCCACACACAGGTGCAAAGGGAGTCGGCGACTCACTGACGCGCGCCTTGACGTGGATCAACGAAGACGGGGTGAGGTCCTCCTACTATAGATGCATACAACATGCCTCTTTAACGAACTCTGTCGCTCGGAACCTCCATGACCTCACACACCACGATCGCGCCCCCAATCGCAGCGGCGAACGCCAGCATCGATGTCCGCAACATTCCGCCTCGCGAACATCATCCGCTCATCTTCTCTGCGTTCCGTGCGCTGGCTGCCGGGCAATCGCTGGAGCTGGTCAACGACCACGACCCGATGCCGCTGTACGACCATTTCCAAGCGGAGCAACCGGGGGGATTCGGGTGGGACTACCTCGAGGGAGGCCCGATCTGGCGTGTTCGCATTTCTAAGCTCGCAAGAGTTGAAAGCACGCATGGTCAAGGGTCTTGCTGCGGTGCCTGCGGTGGCGCCTGAAGTCCAAGGCTCGCGACATCAAT
The DNA here is from genome assembly GCA_040004785.1 of Burkholderiales bacterium. Taxonomy (GTDB): domain Bacteria; phylum Pseudomonadota; class Gammaproteobacteria; order Burkholderiales; family Burkholderiaceae_C; genus LMDS01. The sequence continues at coordinate 1,496 of JBDUAG010000035.1, forward strand.
CAAACGTTTTCCAAGAAGGATGCTCATGAAAAGCAACCACAGGCTCTGGCGCTGGCTGGGCCTGATCTTCGTACTGTCGTTCGGAGCCTTGGGCTTCATCGGCTACCAGATCTACCTCACCGCACCACCCATTCCCAAGGCCATCGTCTCCGAAAGCGGTGAGACGATTTTCACCGGCGACCAAGTGCAGGCTGGCCAGCAGGCTTGGCTGTCGGCGGGTGGTCAGCAACTCGGTACCGTCTGGGGCCACGGGAGCTACGTTGCGCCCGACTGGTCGGCCGACTGGCTGCACCGCGAGGCGCTGGCTTTGCAGGCCATCCGCATCGCGCAGCAGACGACGAGCCTGGCATCGCCCACGGCCATGGAGCGCGCGGCCGTCGCGGTCTCGCTGAAGGACGAGATGCGGCGCAACCGCTACGACGAGACCAGTGGCGTCATCACCGTCAGCAAGGAGCGCGCGCAGGCGATCGTTGAAACTGCAAAGCACTTCGAGACGCTGTTCGGCAGCGACCCCTCGTTGCACGCGCTGCGCGAGCAATACGCGATGAGCGACGGTGTCTTGCCGGCAAAGGTTGATCGACAGTCGCTGACTGCGTTCTTCTTCTGGACCGCCTGGGCCGCCGCCACTGACCGCCCGGGTGAGAGCAACCTCTCATACACCAGCAACTGGCCGCACGAGCCGCTCGTGGGAAACACGATGACCGGCTCGGCCGCGATGTGGTCGATGGTCAGCATCGTGCTGCTGATCGCGGGCATCGGCGCGATGCTGTGGGTCCATGGCAGCACGAGGCACGAAGCCGACCCCGAGCTGCCGAAGACCGATCCCTTCCTGGGCGCCGTCGCCACGCCGTCGATGAAGGCCACACGCAAGTACTTCTTCGCCGTCATCGGCCTGTTGCTGCTGCAGATCGGCATGGGCGCCATCACCGCGCACTATGCGGTGGAGGGTCAGGCTTTCTTCGGCATCCCGCTGGGGCAGGTGCTCCCCTATGTCGTCAGCCGCACCGTGCACACGCAGGTGGGCGTGTTCTGGATCGCTACCGCGTGGCTGGCCACGGGTCTGTTCATCGCGCCGCTGCTGTCGGGGACTGAGCCCAAGAACCAGAAGCTGGGTGTCGACGTCCTGTTCTGGGCGTTGATCGCGATCGTTGTCGGCTCGACCGCCACCGGCTGGCTGGGCACGCTGCAACACATGGGATTCAACTACAGCTTCTGGATCGGCAACCAGGGTCTGGAGTACACCAGCATGGGCCGTGTCTGGCAGTTGCTGCTCTTCGTCGGCCTGCTGTTCTGGCTGCTGCTGCTGGGCCGTGCACTGTGGCCGGCGCTGAAGAAGCCTTCTGAAACGCGCGGCCTGATCGCAATGGTCTTCCTGTCGGCGACCTGCATCGGCGGCTTCTACGCCAGCTCGCTGATGTGGGGCCAGCGTACCCACTACTCGATGGTCGAGTATTGGCGCTGGTGGTTGGTCCACCTCTGGGTCGAGGGCTTCTTCGAAGTCTTCGCCACCGCCGTCATTGCGCTGATCTTCACCAAGCTCGGCCTGGTACGCGCCACCAGCGCCAACCGCGCCATCGTTGCGGAGACGATCGTCTTCCTTTTTGGCGGCATCCTCGGCACGCTGCACCACCTGTACTTCACCGGCACGCCCACGTCGGTCATCTCGGTCGGCGCCGTCTTCTCGGCGCTGGAAGTGGTGCCGCTCGCGATGATTGGCTTGGAAGCGCTGCAGACCTACCGCCGGAGCCAGGGCGCACCGTGGCTGGGCGCGTACAAGTGGCCGATCATGTGCTTCGTCGCCGTCGGCTTCTGGAACACCCTGGGAGCCGGCGTGCTTGGCTTCGCGATCAACCCGCCGGCGTCGCTGTACTACGTGCAGGGCCTGAACATGACGGCGGCGCATGGCCACGCGGCCTTGTTCGGCGTCTATGGCATGTTGGGCATCGGCCTGCTGCTGTTCTGTCTACGCAACCTGTATGCCCGCGGCCAGCATGCCGACGGCCTGCTCAAGCCCGCGTTCTGGTGCTTGAACATCGGCCTGGCGATGATGGTCTTCATGTCGCTGCTGCCGGCCGGCCTCTACCAGGCCTGGGCCAGCATCGACAAGGGCCTCTGGTTCGCCCGATCGCCCGAGATCATCCACTCGCCGGTGATGGAGACGCTGGTGTGGCTGCGTGTGCCGGGCGACATCGTGTTTGCTGGCGGGGCGGTGTTGCTGGCGTTGTATGCGTTCAAGCTGCTTCGGCACGCTCCGGCGCAGCGCGAGAGTCTCACCGGGGATCTTCCCGAACCCGCTCTCGCGCGCTGATAGGCAGCGAGAACATGAAGCTCACCGCCCTCACGGACTGCAGCCTGCGTGTGCCGATCCACTCGGCGGCGGAAAGCTGGCCCAGGTCCTGTTGCCGCAGCCACGATCTCTGGAGGAGCGACGCGCATGAATACTGAAGCGGCACCCGCTGGCCCGTTCCCTTACAAGGGGGCGGCCGAACTGCAGAAGGAGATCGTCTCGGCGCTGCAACAGGTCGTAGACCCTGAAGTCGCGCTGAGCGTCGTCGACCTCGGGCTGATCTACGGCGTCGAGATCGGCGACAAGACCGCGCGCGTGACGATGACCATGACCTCGGCTGCCTGCCCTGTGGCGGACGTGATCATGGACGATGTCGAGGCCGAACTCGAGCGCGTCTTGCAGGTCGGCTGCCGCATCGCGGTGGACCTGGTTTGGGAGCCGGCCTGGACGCCAGAGATGATGAGCCAGAGCGCGCGGCGCTTCATGGGATGAGCACTTGACGAGAACACACGGCGGCTCGCGTTCGCGCGTTGCCGTCACTGCCGTGCTCGCCCTGCTGGTGGCGGTGTCACTTCTGGCAGCGGTGGCAGGTGGCTTGCTGCGCGCCGGCTCGAACTGGTCACTGCTTCAGGGGAAGTCCGTCGTTGCGCAAGCGGCCAGCGCACACGCCGCGTTGATGCTGTCGGGTTTTCTGGGCATGGTCATCGCCATTGAGCGCGCCGTGGCAGTCCGCCTGCGCTGGGCCTTTGGCGCGCCCGTGGCCGCTGGACTGGGAAGCCTCGCATTGCTGGCCGGGCGCTTCGATGTGGCTGCAGCGCTCGGCATCGTCGCGGCCCTGGTCTCGGTCGGCGTGCACCTGGTCGTCATGCAGCGCCAGCGCGCGCCGCACTCCGCGTTGCTTCTGCTGGCCTCGTGCGCCTGGTTGGTTGGCAATGTGCTCTTCGCAGTCGGCGGCGGACCGATCGACGCCCTGCCTTGGTGGTTCCTGCTTCCCGTGCTGACCATCGCGGCCGAGCGCCTTGAGATGACGCGTCTGACGCGGCGCCATGCCGTCGCGATGCCGGTGCTGCTGGTCATCGTCGCGTTATTGCTTGCGGGAGCCGCACTGGCGCCCCAAGGTGCCGGTGGCGGCGTGCTCTTCGGAGGCGCGCTGGTGGCGTTGGCGCTGTGGTTTGGCACTTTCGACATCGCGCGGCGTACCTTGTTCTCGCAGGGCCTGCCGCGCTACATGGCCGTCTGCCTGTTGGCCGGATATGCCTGGCTGGCGCTGGCCGGCCTGGCCTGGATGGGCGTGGCGCTCGGCTGCCCTGGCCGGGACCTTGCCCTGCACGCGTTGGGGCTGGGTTTCATCTTCAGCATGGTGATGGGGCACGCGCCCGTCATCCTGCCTGCGGTGCTGCGAGTGAAGTTGCTGTTCGGCCCCTGGTTCTACGCGCCGCTGCTGGCGCTGCATGCGTCGTTGCTGCTCCGAGGTTTCGGTGGCATCCGCCTCCCGACCCTGCGCACGACCGGCGCCGAGCTCAACGCGACCGCACTGCTGCTTTTTGCAGCGACTCTGATCGTCTCGGCCTTGCTTTGGCGCATTCGCAGAAAACCCTGACGACAGCTGTCCCGTACCAGGCGCATCTGGTCCTCCCGGCCGCGCCTGTGCCGCCCATCTCGGGCGATGGCATCTTTGGGCAGATTGACGGGCAGGCACCCGAACATTTGAGGGACTTGCTGCTTGAGCCGTGTGCAAATCTCTTCATACGGGGGCGTGCTTTCAAGCAACGTCAGGACGCGTGAGGAGTGATCCAGCGGAAGGCAGCGTGGTGCCAACGAACAGATCGCCGGCCACCGTGATCGGGAAGAACTTGCTCGCGAGCCGGCCACTTGACACGTTCAGTGCCCGATAGACGAGGCCGTTGAGGGCCAACGAAGTTGAGCCTTCCGAAACGCACAACGGGCACGCGAGGGGAGTCCGAAGGAACTGAGGAACAATGATTGCTTCAGCTCCGCGTAATGCGCGATGGAGCAGCGAAGCGCGCTCTCAACCCCAAGACCGATGAATCACGAGCCCAATTTTTTCGAGAACATTCGGGCCGAACTCTCCGACGTTCGTGTTTGGCTGGACAGGGCGATCGTGCTCGGATACGCGGTTCTCGCCGGCCTGTGCGTCGTGGCGTTCACGATTGGTGCGGACTGGGCCTTCGAGCAGTTCAGGTCGTTGGAACACTCCTTCCCGTGGGCGATTCTCATCTGGACGCCAGCGGTGACCGCGCTCGTGGCCTACGCAACGCGCCGTTGGTTTCCAGGCGCTGCGGGCTCGGGAATTCCGCAGATCAAGGCGGCGATAGATCCTGGTCTGCCCACGGGTCGCTGGGGGCTGTTTGCGTCACTGAGACTGTCCGCCGGCAAGATCCTTCTCGGCACGGCGGGCTTCGCGGCAGGACTGTCCGTGGGTCGCGAAGGCCCGTCGGTGCAGGTTGCGGCCGGTGTGATGCAACACGCGCGCCGCTGGCTGTCGGCGAGCAGCACGATCGACACCCGTGCGCTGCTCATCGCGGGCGGGGCCGCCGGCATCGCCGCCGCGTTCAATGCGCCTCTGGCAGGGGTCGTGTTCGCCATCGAGGAGCTCACCGGCCGCATGGAAGCGCGTGCGAGCGGGGTGATCATCACTGGCATCGTGCTGGCCGGCTTGGTGGCCGTTTCGGCGTTCGGAAATCTGACCTACTTCGGTGTCATCCGCGTGCCCCAGCCCGGATGGAACCTGCTCGGGCCGGGCCTGCTTGTCTCGTTGGCCAGCGGCGCGGCCGGCGGCCTGTTCGCCCGGTTGATGATCGCTTCGCTGACCGGCGCGCCCGAGCGGCTGAACCTTTGGCGAGCGCGCCATCCGACGCGCTTCGCCGCGTGCGGTGGCCTGATCATCGCCGTCATCGGGTTGGTCACTGGAGGCGTGACGTTTGGGTCGGGTTCCGAAGCCGTCAAACACATGCTCACGGGCCACGACGAGTTGTCGCCGCTCTATACCCTGCTGAAGTTCATTGCGACCTGGCTCACCGCGTGGTGCGGCGTTCCGGGCGGCATCTTCGCGCCCTCGCTGTCGATCGGCGCGGGAATCGGCGACGGCGTCGCGCAGTTGGCAGGGCCGTCGCTCGGACCTGCGTTGATTGCGATGGGCATGGCCGGTTTCCTTGCAGCGGTCACACAGGCGCCGCTGACCGCCTTCATCATCGTCATGGAGATGGTGGACGGACATTCGATGGTCTTGAGCCTCATGGCAAGTGCCATGCTGGCGAGCCTGATTTCGCGAATGATCAGCAGGCCGCTCTACGACACGCTGGCGGAGCACATGCTCAGGGCAGTCATCACGAACGCATCGGCACCCGAGCCAAGCGTGAGCCAAACGGGCGTAGCGGACCGCCACCCTGAGCCGGGCATTTCTGCCGACGCCGAGCCTTTGCCCCCGCCATGACCATGGCAGCATGCGTTCGGGTCTCGTACGGATGGCGCCTTTAAGGACACGGTGGCGAGTTCGACCGACCTCGTTGCGTCCGACTCGGTGAGCTCGTGATTCGACCTGCACTCTTGCTGGCTTCCCTGCTCTTTTCGGCGACCGCAGCGATGCCAAGCAGGGATGCTTCTCGTGCGGGGTCAGAAGGTCCTAGTCGCTTTCGTGGGCTTTGCAAACGCGATGCCCGACTGGCGCGTCGTGTCGATGGAATCGTTGGTTGCAGACTGTTGAGCGGCGGGAAGTGGAGCGGTGCTTGTTCGCCGGCGATCTGAGCAAAAGTTCGGTCGCCGAAGAGCTCGTGACCAGATTTCCCGACATCGGGATCCTGGTCAACAACCTCAGCATCTTCGAACCCAAACCTTTTGAGGACATCGTGCTGGATGACTGAGAGTGGCAGCGCCGAGACAGCGACATCTGCGCGGCAACATCGTCTGTTGGGCGCAATGCGGTGCTCGGGTAATCCCTGCAAAAACGCGCAATGTCGCGTGTAACAAACAAATACACTAGCGCGCAAAGGCCGCTCAAAGCGGCAATAAGGTGCGAATCGCAGGGCATCTTTGGCCTGGTTTTCCGTGGTTGGAGGAGCTCCCATGACAAGACTTACGGCATTCGTCTCGGCACTGTCTCGCGCCGGCATCGGGCTCGCGTTGGCAGCTTTCACCCTATGCGCCACGGCGTATGACGAGCCCCAATGGCCAGAATGGCAGGACTGGGTCGGCGCTAATGATTGGCCGATGTTTGGCCAGAACATTCACAACACGGCCCATGCCCGGCCCGGCTCGCTGAATGACGTCGCCAAGCTCCAGCCGAAGTGGATCTTCACCGCAGGCGGCGAGATCTCCGCACGGGCTGCCATCGTCGACGGACGGGCCTACTTTCCCGACTGGGGCGGCAACATCTGGGCGGTCAACACCAAGACCGGCAAGAAGGTCTGGGGCCACCAGTTGTCGGACTACGGCCTGCCCGCCAACACGCATTCGCGTACCAGTCCAGCGGTAAACGACGGCGTCGTCTACATCGGGACGCAGGAAGGCGCATGGATGCTGGCAATCGACGCCGCCAGCGGAAACTTGCTGTGGAAGACTCAGCTCGAATCGCCGGCCAATGATCCGTACGCGATGATCACGGCCTCGCCCGCCGTGGTGGGCGGTCTGCTTTATACCGGTGTGGCTTCAAATGCAGAGGGGCTGGCCGGGCTTGTCCCGGGGTTCAAGTGCTGCAGCGGGCGCGGCAGCGTCGTCGCGATCACGCTGAACGGAAGGAACCGCGGCAAGATCCTGTGGCAGACCTACATGTCTCCACCGGGCTACAGCGGCGCTGGCGTGTGGAGCAGCAACTTCGCGGTGGATCTCTTGCGCGGCACTGTCTACGCCAGCACCGGCAACAACTACAGCGCGCCGACCGATCCAGCCTATGCGGCCTGTATCGCAGCAGCTGGCACGGCAGCGAGTTGCGCTTCGCCGGACAACCACGTGGACTCGATCGTCGCGCTCAATATGCTCAGCGGCAAGATTCGTTGGGCGAAGAAGTTCGTCGTCTGGAACCAGCCCGGCTTTGCCAAGGACGGCAGCGACGACTGGAATGTCGACTGCTTCTTTTTCACCAATGGCAACTGCCCCCCCGGGGCGGGCCCCGACTACGACTTCGCCTCCGCACCCAACCTGATCCACTATCGCGACACGAACGGACGCCTGAAGACCATTCTGGGCGCCGGTCAGAAAAGCGGCATTTATTACGCGCTGGACCCGGACAACGGCACCGAACTCTGGCGCACGCAGGTTGGCCCCGGCTCCTCGTTGGGCGGTATGGAATGGGGCTCGGCCACGGACGGAAAACGCATCTACGTGTCGATCGCCAACTTCTACGGCATCCCGACGCAATACGGTGGTGGCGGTTCGTGGGCAGCCTTGGATCCGGAAACCGGCAAGATCATCTGGCAGGTCGGCGACCCGAGCGGCGCCATTGCGATCGGTCCGTTGTCGGTGGCGGACGGTGTGGTGTTCGCTTCGTCGATGGCTGGCGGAGCGAGCTCACCGTCGATGCTGGCGCTGGCTGCTTCCAGCGGGCAGACCCTGTGGACCTACGCAGCGGGTTCCTCGGTCAATGCCGGCGCGTCCATCGTGGATGGCGTCGTCTACTGGGGCTCGGGCTATGCACACCTGCAGATCCCTGGCTATACGACCAACAACAAATTCTTCGCCTTCTCGAAGAATGGCAAGTGACAGGCAGAGTCAGAGCCGGCGTGATGTGCTCCTTGCCTTGGGCGTTCTCGCTTGCCTGGACGCCCGAGCGGATGAGTCACCAACGGCGCAGCCACCACCACCGCCACCGGAGCTTCAGGCGCAGTTGGTCAAAGCCGGCCTTTACCTGATCACGGGTGGTGGTGGCAATTCGTTGCTGCGATTCAGCGCCACAGGACTGGTGCTGGTGAACGGAAAGTCTGCCGACAGCTACCGGGCACTGATGTCCCAGATCCGCAAGATCAACAAACTCTCGGACATGCCGTTGCGCGCGGTGATCCTGACCAACGCTCTGGATCCGCAGGCGGCCAACACTGCCCGGTTCGCCGCCGCAAATGTACCGATCGTGGTGCAGGCGAACGCAGCGACACATCTGGCCGGAAGTGGCGCCGCGCTGATTCCTTTCGATCGGGACTACACGATGAAGCTAGGTGGCGTTGAAGTCCAGATCAAATACTTCGGGAGGGCAAACACCGATGCCGATGCCGTCGTGTACTTCCCTGACAAGAAAGTGCTGGCTGTCGGCGACCTTTACTCACCACTGGCGCCACGAATGGACGCCGCTGCCGGTGGCAGTCTCGCGGGCTGGAGTGCAACGCTGGCGCAAGTGCTGACGTTCGATTTCGAGCAGGCGGTGCCCAACGAAGGACCGATCGTCGGACGCGATGAAGTCATTGCATTCAAACGCCAACTTGATGCATTGATCGAGCCCACGCCGCCGATGCGCCGGACCTGATTTGCATAGATCGATAGGAACTGCGAGGGTGCTGGCCACTTCTTGGCTCGACAAAGCAGGCGCTTGGAGGGCTTCCGGTTGTGGCCGGGACCGCCAGTTCCCAGAGCGTCCAGGTTGCTGACACTCGCGCAACGAGGTCCTCAGGCCGAGGTCAGCTTACTGGCGCGCCGGGGTACTCACACAGTCGGCCATCAGCTGACTTTCACGGCCGACAGCTATCTGGCAAATCAACTCAGATGCAATGCCAAGTACCGCCGAACCCAAGCCCTGACGCGGATCATGACCTGGCGCGTGGCGTGCAGATCAACAAGGCATGCGTGGACCTCCGCGCGCGAACTGGTCGGCTTCATCTGGGTCAATCGCCTGGGCCGCAACACTCGCCGGATTGACTGGCACAGTCACCGCCTTGGCGTGCGGCACCAGTTGCTGCAGCCAATGGCAGCGGCACGCCCATCGGCACCGTCGCCACGACATCGGCCGGCGCAAGGACTTCGCGCCGCCGGATCATTCGATCACCTCATCAGCGCTGACCAGCACGCTTTGCGGCACCTTCAGCCCAAGCAAGCGCGCAGTACGCAGGTTCAGCGCCAGCTCCAGCTTGCTCGACTGCTCAAACGGCATCTCGGCCGGATTGGCACGCTTCAGAATCTTGTCGACCTGGCCTGCCGCGCGGCGGTAGACGGTGGCGAAGTCGCCCTGGAACGACAGCAGCCCGCCGGCTTCGACATAGTCACGCCCGCCCCAGGCGGAAGGCAGCCGCTGCTTCAGCGACAGCTCGATCAGACGCACGCGGTGCACGTAGAAGGTGGCCTCGGCGAGCACGGCCAGGATGTCGACGCGCTCGCGCGCGATGGCCGCGAAGGCGGCGTCGAAGTCCTCCGGCCCACGCGCCTCGAACACCAGCAACTGCACGCCGGCCTTGCGCGCAACCTCGCCGAAATCTCGCTCCAGATCCACGCGCGACAGCGAGACCGGGTTGATCAACACGCCTAGGCGTCGCGCCTCGGGGACGAGGTCCTTCAGCAACTGCAGCCGCCGCGGCAGGATGCCTTCGAAGGCCAGCGAAACGCCTGTGATGTTGCCGCCCGGCCGGGCGTGGCTGGCGGCCAGCCCCATGGCCACCGGGTCGTCGACGGCCGCCGCCACGATCGGCAGGCTGCGCGTCGCCTCCTTGGCCAGCAGCGCCGGGCGCGGGCCGCTGGTCACCAACACGTCGGGCCCCCAGGCCAGCAACTCGGCCAGCAGCGCCGGCAGCCGCTCGGGCTTGCCCTCGGCAAGGCGCCATTCGATTTCCAGATTCTGGCCTTCGACATAGCCCGCCTCGCGCAGGCCCTGCCGGAACGGATTGGCCATGGTGCGCTGCATGCCCGGGTCGGCAAGCCCGACACCGCCGCCGAGGAAGGCGACGCGCGCCTTGCGCGGCGCCGCCTGCGCTTGGGCGCCCAGACCGAGCAGGCCGAGCACGCCAAACGGGCCGATGGGCAGCAGCGCAGCGCACAGCCGACGCCGTCCGCGGCTTTCGAGCCTTTTCACTGCAGAACTTTCTGCACCGCGGCACGTTGCCTCGGGCAGCAGGCACAAGCGGTTCGATGACCTGTTCATGCCCGGTCCCCTTGGTGCAGCTTCTCGACAAACCCTGCCTGGCGCATTGCTCGGAAAGACTACTCCCGCCGCGCGCAATCGGCAAACCCCAAGTTCGCGCTTCCTCTGGCCTGTTGGGGCGCTACTGCCACCCCGACCTTCGCCAGGTGCTGCTCGATGCGCCGCACGTCCAGTGACAGCCAGCCGACCACGCGCGTGGTTCGGTTCCCTTGCGTCGCCCGCTCACTCGGTGCAAGCTGCGAGTGCCGCATGGCAGTTGGCGGCGGAATCATCCTGCTTGCGAGGTCCATCATGTCGATTCCGACTCGTCTGTCGCTCTATCTCGATCAGCACCATGTGCACTACGAGGTGAGTGAACACCGCTGGAGCCGCAGCAGCGCCCAGACCGCGAGGCTTGCTCATGTGTCACCGCGATCCATCGCGAAGTCCGTCATCTTGGAAGACGATCTAGGACTGGTCATGGCCGTGCTTCCGGCGGACAAGTACGTCATGCTGGGGCGATTGGCGCAGTTGCTGAATCGGCGCGAACTGCACCTGTCTGATGAGCAACGCATCGCTGCGGTTTTTGCGGACTGCGATCGCGGCGCAGTACCGCCTGTCGGCATGGCATGGGGCATCGAAACGGTGGTGGACGAGGAGTTGGAAGACCACGATCCGGTCTATCTCGAAGGCGGCGACCACCAAAGGCTGCTGCGAATGGCACGCGATCAATTCTGCGCGCTGATGAAAAAAGCCCGTCACGGAAACTTCTGCAAATCACCACTGCACTGAATGCAGTTGTGTGGCCGCAGTTCATCAAGACACGACACGTACATCGAGGTGGATCCCCATCATGAGTGACAGGCGCATCCTCATCGTGGCGCACCGGACCGCGGCCTCGCCCAAGCTGCTCGCCGCCGTCGCCGAGCGGGCCGCACGCGGGCCGTGCAAGTTCACGCTCCTGGTCCCTCGGCCGTATTGGGACCCGGACACCGAGGAGGCGGCCATCACGCTCGAGCTCGCGATCCCGCTGCTCGACGCGGCCGCGGGCTCGCATGTGCAGGGGATCGTCGGGGCCACCGACCCGTTCGAGGCCGTGCGCCAGACGCTCGAGGGCGAGAAGTACGACGAGGTCATCGTCTCGACCCTGCCAGCGCGGGTCTCCCGGTGGTTGCACCTCGACCTCCCCCACCGCATCGAGAGGTTCGGTGTGCCCGTCAGCGTGGTGACTGCGGAGCAGGCGGAGCGCACCCTCTCGCCGGGATCCGGACCCGGCTGATCGGACGCCGCGCACCGATCCGAAAGTCGTCTGCCTCCGATTGGGTCAGCTGACACCGGACGTTCAGCGCTTGTCTTGCACGGCCCTTCGATGACGTAGAGAGGCCGCGGCGGAAGAACGAGACTGCGAGCGATCTCCGGTTGGTGGGGATAGCGCCGAAATCTCATCGTGGCCGTGCCCGCCAGCGAGACCGCCCACGATGCTCTCCCAGTCCGGCACGTCGCGATAGACCTTGACGAGTTCGAGGCTTATCGACATGCACTGCCCTTGGGCGCCCTGCTAGGCGTCAATCCCCATCGTCGTCTTGCCCGGGCTTCGCGCATCGCCGGCACTTGCGGCAGCAGCGGCGACCGTCTCTCAGACGTGATGGCCAGCGCGTTCAGCGAGCCGCTCTCCACATGCTGCAATGCCTCGTTGATCGGCAGGAACATGA
>JBDUAG010000425.1:0-3990 GCA_040004785.1 Burkholderiales bacterium
TAGACGCTGATGTAGCCCTTCATGCCGTTGTGCTCGCTCTTGTACTTGTACTCGCGCTGGAACTTCTCGTCGAAGGCCTTGATGCGCGCGTCGGGCGCGTCCACCGTCAGCCCCACGTGGCCGAGCATGCCGTTGGCCGCGTCGCCCGCGAGCTCGATCGTCTTCTGGCTCACCGCCGTGGTCTCGCCGATGATCGGCTTGGCATAGCCCTGCTTGCGCAGCTCGCGCAGCGCGCGCGCCGATTCCTCTTCGAGCGTGTAGAGGAACAGCGCGTCGGCGTCGGCCTGCTTGATCTTGAGCACCGCGGCCGAGAAGTCGACCTGCAACGGGTCGGTCGGCACATCGACCGCGACCTTGATGCCGAGCGCCTCCAGCGCCTTGAGCATCGCGTCGTGACCGCCCTTTCCGTAATCGTTGTTGGTGAACATCACGGCCACGGTCTTCGCCTTCACCGTGTCCTTGATGTAGCGCGCGACCTTCGGCATCGAGATGAGCTGCGTGAACGACGAGCGGAACACATACGGGTTGCCCTGCTGCGTGATGCTCGCGGCCTCGCCGCCAGTGAAGTTGGTGACTTCGGCACGGCGCGTCTCGGACATCGTCACCAGCATCGAGCCCGAATGGACCGGGCCGAGCACCACGTAGGCGCCGTCATCGACGGCCTTCTGCGCGAGCGCCTTCGCGACCGCCGGATTGGTCTGCGTGTCCACCGGCTGGTAGTCGATCGGGCGGCCGAGGATGCCGCCGGCGGCGTTGATCTCCTTGACGGCGAGCTTCACGCCGTTGTTGAAGTTGGTGCCGGGCGTGGCGCCGCTGCCCGACAGCTCCATGATGCCGGCGAGCTTCACCGGGCCGGTCTGCGCCGTGGCCACGATCGCAGCCGTCGCGAGCAGCCCGCCAAGAATCAAACGCATCGGCTTCATCGGGTGTGTCTCCGTCATTGTGTGTAAGTCAGTGCGCCAGCTCAGTGGGCGGTGTCGTTCAGGGTCTCGACGAGCGCGCGCAGCGCGGCCGTGTACGAGCGCCAGCCCAGGCCCTGGACCGTGCCCTTGACGGCCGGCGAGATGATCGAGTGGCGCCGCCACTCCTCGCGCGCCGCAATGTTCGACATGTGGACCTCGAACACCGGGAACGGCATCGCCTTGATCGCGTCGTGCAGCGGCACGCCGTGCTGCGTCAGCCCAGCCGGGTTGACGAGCGCGCCCTGCACCTTGTCGATGTGCTCGTGCAGCTGGTCGATCAGCGCGCCTTCGTGGTTCGACTGAAACAGCACCAGGTCGGCGCCCAGTTCGTGCGCCAGCGCCTGCAGCCGCTCGTTGATTTCAGGCAGCGTGACGGTGCCGTAGATGTGCGGCTCGCGGCGCCCGAACAGGTTCAGGTTCGGGCCATGCAGGACGAGGATTTTCATCGGGTTTCGCTTTTTGAAACGAGATTCTGAACTGGAATATTATTCCACAATTGGAGCAAGAGCAAGCCTTCCCCCTTGTCATACTTCGGCCATGAACGGAATCCTCGAGCGCACGCTCGGCATCCTCGAACATCTCGCGACGCACGCCGACGGCCTGCCGCTCGCCTCGATCGCCGACGGCCTGAGCATCCCGCGCAGCGCGGCGCACCGGCTGCTGACCGACCTGTGCCGCTGCGGCTACGTGCGCCAAGTGCGCGATCACGGCGACTATGTGCTGACGATTAAGCTGGTCTCGCTCGGCCTCGGCTTCCTGAGCAACTCCGGCATCGTCGACATTGCGCAGCCGCTGCTCGACCGCCTCGCCGAGACTTCGCACGAACTCGTGCGCCTGTCGATCATCGACGGCGACCGGCTTACCTGGGTGGCACGTGCCCAAGGTGCGCGCAGTGGCCTGCGCTACGACCCCGACATGGGCATGGACGCGCGCCTGTCGTGCACCGCGACCGGCCACGCCTGGCTGCTGACGATGCCGGACGAGCGCGCGCTGGAGCTCGTCGCACGGCAGGGTTTCGGCTCACCCGAGGACTACGGCCCGCGAGCGCCCAAGACAGTGTCGGCGCTGTTGAAGATGATCCACGCGGCGCGCGAACGCGGCTTCAGCCTGATCGACGAAGTCTTCACACCCGGCATGACGGCGATGGCCGCGCCGGTGATCAAACGCGGGCAGGACGCGATCGGTGTCATCAGCATCGCCGGCCCGCGGGTGCGGCTGACCGTCGAGCGCATGCTCGAACTCGGCCCTCACCTACTGGCCGCGGCCGCGGAGCTGGCAGCCTCGAGCAGCGCCTCGGCGCACTTCAAGAAGCAGCCGTTCCAGGGGCGTGCCTAGCTCGCGGCACGAACGCGCCCGGCCTTGTACCATCGAGGCATCAGGGGAGCGGCAAGAGCATGGTCAAACACATCGCCACCGTCGTCGGCATCGGGCTCGCAGTGGCCTTCGTCGTCGTTTTTTTCGTCGGTCGCACCGAATCGCGGCACCTGACCGAGGTCGCCCCACGCGTCGGAATGAGCTATGACGAGCTGATGGCGATGGGCCCGCGCGTCGCGACCCGAACCGGCGTGACGCTGGGCAGCTCACGCCGCGTCGTGTACCTGCTCGCGTGCAGCGGCCAGGCGAACAAGGCAACGATCGAATCGCAGGCCTTGCAGGCCGGCACGCTGGCCAAGCAGCAGCGCCTGAGCGACCGAGAGGCCGTCGTCGCGGTGCTCGCGCAGGCCGGCAACGGCGCCGGCGCGGACAAGCTCAAGGGCTGCTGAAGCTCAGTTCGGGCCAGCGTCGGGCCGCTCCCAAGCGGCCTGGGCACGCCATAGCGGGGTGGTCGCGGTAAACCGCAGCCCGGGCTCAAATCACGCAGGTGCGATTTTTGCCGGTACGTTTGGCTTCGTACAACGCCTGATCGGAGCGCTCCAGCGTCTCCTCGATGCGCTCGCCGGGGCGGTAGGCGCTGACGCCGGCCGAGAAGGTCACGAACACCTGCTTGTCCTCGTGCATGAACAGGCCGCCGCTCAGCGAGCGTTGCAGCCGCGTCAGGATCTGTTGCGCTTCGTCGACGGGCGTGGCCGGCAACAGCACGACGAACTCCTCGCCGCCGTAGCGCGCCACCTGATCCGTTGGCCGCAGCGTCTTGCTGACGACAGCGGCGAGCGCCTTCAGCGCCTCGTCGCCCGCGCCGTGGCCCAGCGTGTCGTTCAGGCGCTTGAAGTTGTCGATGTCGAGCAGGCCGACAGACAGCGTCTCGCCGCTGCGCACCAGCCGCGCCCGCTCGATCTCGAAGGCCTGCAGCAGACCGCGCCGGTTCGCGATCTGCGTGAGCTGGTCGGTCGAGACCTCGTCCGACAGGCGCCGCATCTCGGTTTCGAGCTCGTTCACGCGCAAGCTGAGTCCCTGCGCCTTGCCGTGCTCCTCCTGCAGCCGCGCCTGCGTCTGCTGCACGAGCGCCTGCACGGCGCGGCTCTCCTCGACCATCTCGCGCACCGCCCCGGCCAGACTTTCGAGCGAGTCGGCCTTCTCGATCACGTCGGCATAGCGCCCGACGCTCTCGTGGAAGTTGCCAGTCTGCGAGCCGAGTTGGTCGAGCTCGCTGAGCATCTGGTTGATCAGGCCCTTGAGCGAATCGCGCGCGCGCTCGCGCTCGACGCGCAGCGCGCCCTGGCGCTCGCGCGTGTCGCGCAACAGTTCGCTGACGGCGCGGATGCCGCGCGCGCTGAGACCTTCGTCGATCTTGAGCTGCATCGCCTCGCACTGGCCCTTGGCCCAGCTGTCGTTCTCGGCCAGGTCGGTGAGGCTGGCGGTCAGCTCACCGCAAAGTTCACCGAGCTGATCGACGAGCCGGTGGCGGCGCAGCAGCACCGGCGCGGCGCGTTGGCACAGCGCCTCGAGTTCGCTGACGAGTTCGGCGCTGGCCGCATCGACGCCTAGGCGCTGTGTGAGCGCGCCGAGTTCGCGCGCGATCTCGTGCGGCGCAGCATCGACCGGCGGGAGCGCGAGTTGCAACGTGCCGCCGAGCGCGTCGACCGCGCGG
>JBDUAG010000036.1:0-13535 GCA_040004785.1 Burkholderiales bacterium
GGCAGGCCGCGGCGCTTCGCTGAGGCGGTCTCCGCTGCGCTGCGACTGCCCTGCGGTGCGCGGTCTCGTGGCCCGTCGCCGAACTCACTCCGTTCGCTGCGCTCACTGCGTTCAAACACCCGCGACGAGTCAGACAACGAAGCGCGCTGCGCGCGCGGCCACGAGCCCTGTGCTCCTCGGCGCCTCCCAGGCGCGCCGCAACCGCGCCTTTGCAGCCACCGCGGAGGTGCTTGCGGCGAACGCCCACCGCCGTGGACTTCGCGGCAGGGGCTGCCCGGCGGGGGCGATTTGGGGGGCGACGAGCAGCGCAGGGCCGGGGTCGGCGCGCGCCAGCGCGCATCAACATCCGACTCGCCGCGGGTGTTTGAACGAAGTGAGCGCAGCGAACGGAGTGAGTTCGGCGGCGCGACCCCGGACCGAGCAGCGCAGTGCAGTCGACGCGCGGCGGCGACCGCCACCGAATGAGCCCACGTCGGGCTGCCCCTGCCGCGACGCGCCGACCTGCCGGCGCAGCAGACAGCCGAGAACGGCAGCAACGGGCCGCAAGCGGCCACACCGTCACAACTCCATACGGCGTGTTTCATTTCAACGCGCGAGCCGCAACGAGTTGAGGACGACGACCAGCGAACTCGTCGCCATGCCCAGGCCCGCGGCCCACGGCGGAAGCCAGCCGATCAGCGCGAGCGGTACGCAGGCGGCGTTGTAGGTGGCGGCCCAGACAAAGTTCTGGCGCACCACGCGCAGCGTCTTCTTCGCGAGCGCGCGCGCCCGCACCACATCCGCCAGGGAGTTGGAGGCGAGCACGCCATCGGCCTGCGCGCGCGCGATCTGCGCGCCCTCGCCCATCGCGAGCGACGTGTCGGCCTGGGCCAGCACGGGTGCGTCGTTGATGCCGTCGCCGAGCATCGCGACGAGTTCGCCGCGCGCCTGCGCCTCGCGCACGGCGGCGAGCTTGTCCTGCGGCGTCATGCCGCCGCGCCGGTCCGCGAGGCCGAGCAGGCGGCCGATGCGCTCGACGCGCGTGGGCGTGTCACCGGAGAGCAGCGCGATCCGCACGCCATCGCGCTCCAGCGCACGCAGCGCCGCCACCGCGTCGGGACGCAGCACTTCGGCGAAGCGGAAGCAGGCGACGGGGCGGCCATCGCAGCTGAGCCAGGTCTCGACCTCGTCGCCCTCGTTGGCGGCAGCCTGAACCGCGGGGCTCTTGCCGAGGCGCCACACCGACCCATCGGGCGCGCGACCCTGCATGCCCTGCCCCGGCGTCTCGACGAGTTCGCGCCAGGCCGTGCCGCAGCCTTCGTTCTCTCGGGCCAACGCCTGGGCGAGCGGATGCGTGGACCAGGCCGCGAGCGACGCGGCGGTGGCGCGCAGCATGGCGTCGCTCCTGCGCGGGCCATGGTCGATGCGCACCATCTGGACCCCCTGGCTCCGGGCTTCGGTGAGCGTGCCGGTCTTGTCGAGAAACAGCGTGCGCATGCGGGCCAGGCCTTCGATCGCCTCGATGCGCCGCAGCAGCACGCCGCGGCGCGCCATCGCCGCGGCCGCCGACAACAACGCCGAAGGCGCGGCCAGCGACAGCGCGCACGGACACGTCACGATCAGCACCGACACCGCCACCCAAACGGCGCGCCCGGGATCGATCACGCTCCACACCGCCGCCGCGCCGGCGGCCAGCACCAGCACCGCCCAGAGGAACGGTGCGGCCCAGCGATCACTGCTCTGCGGCGTCGCGGGGCGCCGGTTGCGCGCATCGCGCATCATCGCGACGATCGCCTCGTAGCGCGTGTCGGCGCCGACCCGTTCGACGCGCATCGCGACGGGCGCGCCGAGGTTCATGCTGCCGGCGACGAGCGTGTCGCCGACGCCCTTCTCGACCGGCGCCGATTCGCCGCTCAGCAGCGATTCGTCGGCGCGCGTTCGACCTCGTGTCAGCACGCCATCGGCGCAGAAGGCCTGGCCCACCGGCACGCGCACAACGTCACCACGCTGCAGCCGCAGCACACTGATCGACGCGACGCTGCCGTCGGCGTTCTCCCGCGACGCGGTCTCGGGCAGGCGGCCGATCGCGTCTTCGAGCGCGAGCGCGGCGCGATGCCGGGCGCGCATCTCGAGGTAGCGGCCGCCGAGCAGGAACCCGACGAACATCGTCAGCGAATCGAAGTAGACCTCCTGCCCGAACACGCCGCCCGGGTCGAATGCCGCACCGCTGCTGGCGACGAACGCGACCAGCATGCCGAGCGCGGCCGGCACGTCCATGCCGATGCGTCCGCTGCGCAGCGAGCGCCACGCCCCCGTGAAGAACGGCGCCGCGGCGAACAGCATCACCGGCAGCGTCAATAGCCAGCTGCCCCAGTCGAGCAACTGTTTCAGGTCAGGCGCGAGCTCGCGCGCGCTGCTCACGTAGGACGGCGTGGCGAGCATCATCACCTGCATCGCGCAGAAGCCGGCGACGAACAGGCGCCACAGCGCGTCGCGCGATTCCTTGCGGCGCAGTGCGCGCGCGCCGGCCGCGGTGTCGGGCGCGGCCGTGTAGCCGGCGCGCTCGATCGCACGCACGAACGCCGAAGGCCGTGTGCGCTCGACCTGCCATTGCACGGTGGCGCATTGCGCGGCCGCGCTCACGCGCGCGTCGATGACGCCGTCCACCCGCCGCAGCGCGTGCTCGATCGTCGATGCGCAGGCGACGCAGTGCATCCCGCCGATGCGCAGCGACGACTCGGCGCTGCGCGGCCCGCGCTCGGCGACGAGGGGGCGCGTGAAGCGCGCGTATTCGATCTCGTCGTCGAGCACCGACGCGGCGGAAACTGCGGCGCGCATGAAGAAGTTTGTGCCGGCGTCAGCGAATCAACAGCACCGGCGTCTTGCAACGGGCGAGCACACCTGTCGCGACCGAGCCCAGCGCCACGTTCACGAGCGAAGAATGCCCGTGCGCGCCCATCACGACCAGATCGAAATGCTCGCCCTCCGCCATCGCGGCGATCGCCTCGGCCGCATGACCCGGTATGTGCACGAAACGCATCGGCCGCCCCTGCTGCTCCACGAAACTGCGGATCGGCCTGAAGATGGCCTCGGCCTCTTCGAGGTAGTGGCCATCGAGTGTCTTGCGTTCGAGAAAGGTGGCCGCGTAGCCCGGGACCGGCGTGATGACGGTGACGACCGCGTAGTCGTGGCCGCGACCGAGAAGTTCGTCATGGGCTGCCAGGTAGCTCAGCATGCGCTTCGTGACGTGACTGCCATCGACTGCCAACAGGATCTTCATCAAAGCCTCCAACGTGCTGCGGGATGCATCGATGATCGGTCGACCCGTGTGGCGCGGGCTTGATCAGCGTCAACTCACGGCGTTCGCTGGCTGGCGATCGACAGCCAGCGGCCCGCCCTTGAAGTCAGTCCAGCGCCGCGACTTGAAGTCGTACAGCTTGCAATGGCGTGCCGTCTGGCGATACCACGACCATGAGAAGGGCTGGACGACGATCGCATCCCCGAGCCGCTCCTCCAGCAAGGCCTGCGCGCGCTTGAGTCGATAGAGCGGCACGCCCATGTCAACGTGGTGCGCGGTGTGCTCCATGATGTGGTGCAGCACCGTGCCCATCGCGGAACGGAAGGTCAGGTGCACGGTCGTCGACACGAAGGGTTGCGACGCCGACCACGTCGCCTTGTCTTCGTACCACGCGACGCCCGGATGCGTGTGGTGCACGTAGACCACGAAGCCGATCATGCCGTTCCAGACGATGAACGGGACGACCAGCCCCACGCTCAGCAGCCATGCGATGGACTGGTGCGTCTGGAACGACACGGCCACGAGCCCCGCGACCCAGCCGATCGCACCGGCGGTCACCAACAGGCCGTCCCAGATGAACACGCTGCGCCGCGTCGGCATCGTCTTCCGGTCTGGAAAGTACATGCGCTTCCACCAGATCTCGACCAGGTAGTACAGCCACGGCGCCCAGCCGCTGCGGTAGGTGCGTTCCAGACAACGCCGCCACATCGGCAACGCCATGAACTCCTGCAGCGACAACGGCTGCCAGACGAAATCGAAGCCCTTCAGGTTCGTGTACCCGTGGTGGACGACGTTGTGACCGACCTCCCACAGGCTGTAGGGTGTCAGCGATGGAAGAAAAACCAGGCGCCCGAGCCAGCGGTTCAGGCCTCGATGGGGCGTCAGGCTCTGGTGGCAGGCATCGTGACCGAGGATGAAGAGGCGGCTGATGACGATGCCGGTTGCCGCACCCGCCAGCAACTGCAGGATCGGGTTCGGCGCCAGCAGGGCAGCCGCCAGGCCGCCAGCGAAGAGGACCAGATCGAGCACCAGCAACGCGAGCGCACGCGCGGTGCTGCGCGACGAGATCGGTGCAAGCCACGAACGGATCACCTTGCGATGCGGAATGGCCGGCGTGGTCGAGAGAAGGTCGAAGCCTGTTTCAGACACGGGCGTGAGAAAGAATCATGTCAAGGATCCCAAGTCGAATGAGGCTCATGAAGCCAGTGAACCGATCATCGCCGCGGCGCTGAGTCGCGGCCATGATCCAGATCAACCCCCATCTCCTTGGCGCCCTCAGCCGATCGTCATCAGGCTCGCGTTGCCGCCGGCGGCCGCCGTGTTCACGGACAGCGTGTGCTCGACATAGAGCCGCTCCAGCGGCAGCGCGGCCGCATCGTGCATTCCGGTGGCGCTCGCGACGAGCCCGACGATGGGCCCGTCGCGCTGCGCCAGGCGCCGGCTGCAGTCGACGATCTGCTCGGCGCTGCCGTGCATCAGCACCGCGCCGAACCCGGCCGCGCGCTCGTCGGCGACGATCTCGATCCGCGCGCGCACCTGCGCCGGCAGGCGCTCGAACACCGCGCGCGCGGCGCGGCCCTCGAGCCACAGCGCGCGGCTGCCGACGGCCAGCGCCACCGCGAGCTGGAACAGCCGGTCGTCGTCGGCATCGGCCAGGCACAGCAGCGCTTCGCGCGGCAGCAGCGTGTAGGTGTTGCGCTCGCCGGTCGGGCCGGGCAAGGTCAGCGTGCGGCCGGTCCGGCTGCGCTGCTCGAGACGATCGCAGGCCGCGATCAACGCATCGGAGCGGCCTTGTGCCTTCAGCCAATCTCGCAGCGCGCGCAGGGCCGGCCGCGGCGTTGCGTCGGCCGCCAGCGCGGCCGCGCCGGGCCCGTGCGCCAGCAGCCGGTGCAGGTAGAGCGGGCCGCCTGCCTTCGGGCCGGTGCCCGAAAGGCCGTCGCCGCCGAACGGCTGCACGCCGACGACCGCGCCGACGATGTTGCGGTTGACGTACTGGTTGCCGACGTGCGCGTGCGAGGTGATGAAGGCGATGGTCTCATCGATGCGCGTGTGGATGCCCAGCGTGAGGCCATAGCCGGTCGCGTTGATCTGCTCGACCAGCGCCGGCAATGCGTTGCGCTGATAGCGCACGACATGCAGCACCGGGCCGAAGATCTCGCGCTCCAGTTCGCCGATGTGATCGAGCTCGATCACCGTGGGCGCGACGAAGAAGCCCTGCTCGACGCCCTCGCCGCTCAGCTCGAGCCGGTGCACGCGCCGGCCCTTGGCGCGCATCGCGGCGATGTGCTGCTCGATGCCGTCGCGGGCCTCGGCATCGATCACCGGGCCGACGTCGACGGCGAGCCGATCGGGCGCGCCCATGCGCAGCTCGCGCGTCGCGCCCAGCAGCATCTCCAGCACACGATCGGCCACGTCGTCCTGCAGG
This sequence comes from Burkholderiales bacterium, assembly GCA_040004785.1. Classification (GTDB taxonomy): domain Bacteria; phylum Pseudomonadota; class Gammaproteobacteria; order Burkholderiales; family Burkholderiaceae_C; genus LMDS01. The sequence continues at coordinate 5,703 of JBDUAG010000036.1, forward strand.
CACAGCACGCGCAATGCCGAACAGCGCTGGCCAGCGCTGTCGAAGGCCGAGGTGATGACGTCGCCGACGACCTGCTCGGCCAGCGCCGATGAATCCACGATCATCGCGTTCTGGCCGCCGGTCTCTGCGATCAGCGTGATCGGGTGGCCGTGTTCGTTCAACCGGCCGGCGAGGTTGCGTTGCAGGATGCGCGCCACTTGCGTCGAGCCCGTGAACATCACGCCGCGGATGCGCGGGTCGGCGACGAGCTCGGCGCCGACCGTCTCGCCGCGGCCCGGCAACAGCTGGAGCACACCCGCCGGCACACCGGCCTCGCGCAGGATGCGCACCGCCTGAGCCGCGACCAACGGCGTCTGCTCGGCCGGCTTGGCCAGCACGGTATTGCCGGCGGCGAGCGCGGCCGCGACCTGGCCGGTGAAGATGGCTAGCGGAAAATTCCACGGGCTGATGCAGACCACCGGGCCGAGCCCGTGGTGCTCGGCCGCCGTCAGTTCGCGCCGCGCCTGCGCCGCGTAGTAGCGCAGGAAGTCGACGGCCTCGCGAACTTCGGCGATCGCGTTGCTGCAGGTCTTGCCGGCCTCGCGCACGGTCACGCTGATCAGCTCCTCGGTCTGCGCTTCCATCCGATCGGCGGCGCGGGCCAGGATCGCCGCGCGCTCGGCCGGCGCCGTGGCTTGCCATGCGGGCCATGCGATGGCACTGGCCGCCAACGCGTCGGCCACGTCCTGTTTGCTCGCGTCATGGACAACGCCGACGCGGTCGCGCCGGTCGGCCGGATTCAGCACTTCGGCGGCTTGGCCGCTGGTGCGTTCGGCGTCGCCGACCAGCGGCGCGGCACGCCAATCCCGCTGCGCGCATTTCAGCAGCGCGGCCGCCAGAACGCCGAGCCGCTGTTCGTTCGACAGGTCGATGCCAGCGGAGTTGCGGCGCTCGTCGCCGAACATCGCGTTCGGCAGCGCGATGCTCGGGTGCGGCAGGCCGAGCCCACCTTCGGTCCGGGCCAGATCCTCGACCGTCAGCACGGGGTCGGCGACCAGTTCGTCGATAGCGATGGTCTCGTCGGCGATGCGGTTCACGAACGAGGTGTTGGCGCCGTTCTCCAGCAGGCGCCGCACGAGGTACGCCAGCAGCGTTTCGTGGCTGCCGACCGGCGCGTAGATGCGGCACGGCCGGCCCAGGCCGCCGGCCGTGCGCTCGGCCACGACGCGCTCGTACAGCGGCTCGCCCATGCCGTGCAGGCACTGGAACTCGTACTGCCCGGCGTAGTAGTTCTGCCCCGCAGCCTGGTGGATCGCGGCCAGCGAATGCGCGTTGTGGGTGGCGAACTGCGGGTACACCGCATCCGGCGCGGCCAGCAGCTTGCGTGCGCAGGCGAGATAAGAGAGATCGGTGTAGACCTTGCGCGTGTAGACCGGGTAGCCCGCCAGGCCATCGACCTGCGCGCGCTTGATCTCGCTGTCCCAGTACGCGCCCTTGACGAGCCGGATCATCAGTCGGCGCTGGCTGCGTCGCGCCAGATCGATCAGGAAGTCGAGCACCATCGGGCAGCGCTTCTGGTAAGCCTGCACGACGAAGCCGATGCCGTTCCAGCCGCGCAATTCTTCGTCGGCGCACAGGCGCTCGAGCAGGTCGAGCGAGAGTTCGAGACGATCCGCTTCCTCGGCATCGATGTTCAGGCCGATGTCGTAGCGCTTGGCGAGCCGCGCCAGTGTCAGCAGTCGCGGGTAGAGCTCGGCCAGCGTGCGCCCGATCTGGGCCCGCGAGTAGCGCGGGTGCAGCGCCGAGAGCTTGATCGAGATCCCCGGCCCGTCGTAGATGCCGCGCCCGGACGCGGCCTCGCCGATCGCGTGGATCGCGTTCTCATAGGCGGCCAGGTAGCGCGCGGCATCGGCTTCGGTGAGCGCGGCTTCGCCGAGCATGTCGTATGAATAGCGGAAGCCTTCGCGCTCACGCCGCTTGGCGTTGCGCAGCGCCTGCGCAATGGTTTCGCCGGTGACGAACTGGTCGCCCATCAGGCGCATCGCCATGTCCACACCCTTGCGGATCAGCGGCTCGCCGCTCTTGCCGAGCGCGCGCGCCAACGCCTGGCCGAGGCCGGCCTCGGAATGTGTCGCCACCATCTTGCCGGTGATCAGCAGACCCCAGGTCGCGGCGTTCACGAACGGCGACGCGCTCTGCCCGAGGTGCGATTGCCAGTTGGCGTCGCTGATCTTGTCGCGGATCAGCGCGTCGCGCGTCGCGGTATCGGGGATGCGCAGCAACGCTTCGGCCAGGCACATCAGCGCCACGCCTTCCTGCGACGACAGCGAGAACTCCTGGATCAGGCCCTGCACCAACCCCTCGCGGCCGACACCTGCCTTGCGCGTGCGCAGCGCCTGCGCGAGCTCGCTGGCGAGCCGGTGCACGGCCTGGGCTTGCGCCGCGGGCAGGCGCGCACCAACCAGCAACGCGGCCACGCACTCGGGCTCGGGCCGCCGGTACGCCTCGGTGATGGCCACGCGCAGCGCCGATTGCGGCTGGACCAGCCCGGCGAAATCCACAAATGGCGTGCTCATCAGGCAACCTCCGTGCTTCGCACTTCGTTATTTGCCTTGAGGCGGCTCTGCGGGCTCATGGGGACTCCTGATCGATGACGGGCCTCGGTTCAGGCGGCGCGACGACCTGCTGCCCGGGGCGCAACCCAGTGTAGTCGTCGAGGGTGGCCGGGCACGGGGCATGCAAGCAGGCGGCGACGCGCTCGCGGCGCGGCGCGACGGGGCGATCCAAGAGTTAGGGGGTCGCATGCCTGGTGGTAACGATTCGTCGGTGATCGACCCTCGAAATGGGTATCCTCGGACGCTTCCGTCGGCGGGCCGGTTCAGGAGGAATGACGAGCACATGCAATATCGGATAGTCCTTTGCGGGTTCAGCGATTTCGAATCCCGGGCGATGAACTTCTCATTCCAGCACCCGGACGCCGACGTGATCGGCTACGAGGTGGTGGATGACATAGCCGACGCTGACTTCGCCATCGTCGACGCCGATTCGAAGCCCGCGGTGAAAAGCATCGTGCAGGCCGCCCGCGTCGCGGATTCGGTCTTCGTCGGGTCGAGGGCGCCACCTGGCGCCGCGGCCCTGGTGCCGCGGCCGATCGATCCGGCGCGCATCCTGCGGGCGCTCATCGACCTGGCAGCGTTCCGTCACGCCGCACCGCACGACGCCCCGCTGTCGCAAGGGTTCGACGATCCGGACGAGATCATCATCGTCGAGCCGCCGCTGCTGATCGATGCCGTGACGGAGCAGCCCGCCGCGGCGTCGATGCCGATCCGCGAGCTGATTTCCGAACCGGCGCCCGAACCGAGCCCGCCGCCGGCAGTCCCGGAGCTCACGGCGCACGACTCGGCAAAGGCCCGTGCGCGCACCGCGGCGCGGCGCGCCCGGCTGACCCACTCGCACACCGACCCGGGCGCGCTGGAGCAGCTGCGCGACGTGCTCGTGTTCGACGCCGATCCCGATGCCGCGCACCACCTGCGCGGGCTGCTTGAACTGTTCGGGTTCCGGGTCCACCTGGCCAGCGACGTGACGCAGGCCGCCGACGTGCTCTCGCGGCGCGCGCTGGTGGCCGCCTTTCTCGACATCGCGCTCACCAGCGCGGACCACGGTGACGGCCTGGCCCTGATCCAGACCATTCACGAATTGCCACGCTCGGTCGGCCACCCCACCCCTGCCGTGCTGATCGTGACCGCGGAGCTGAAGCCCGCAGCGCGCGTGCGCGCCGCGCTGGCCGGCATCAGCTCGCCGCTGATCAAGCCCGTGACGCGTGGGGACGTGGCACGCGCGCTCGAGGCCTGCGACGTGCTGCTGCCGGCGGACGCGCGCCGGCTCTGACCGACCGCCCGGTCGGGCGCCGCGCCGATACAGGCGCGAGCCGTCGTCCTACGCGGCCCGATGCGCCTGCGGCGCAAGCTCCAGTGACAGGCACCAACAGGCGCCGATGCACCCGGAGCCCGATGATGAACATCCACAACCTGCCCTTGATGGCCGCTCTGTTGGTGGCATCGCTGACGACCGCCGCGGTGCCGTTGCTCGTGCAGGCGCAGGCCAGCGCCCCGGCAGCGGCCACTGGACCTCGGCTGCAGTCCCCGGCCGAGAAGCGCGGCAGCGCCGACGCGGTCTCGGCACCCGACTTGCGCCCGGACCGACCGGTCGTGCCGCAGATCAGCGTGCCGCTGGGCCGCACGCCGCCGGCCCCGACGCCCTCGGCCTCCAAGCCCCGCAGCGGCGCCGCCGCGCCGCCCGGCCACATCGGCGATGCGGCGGCGCGCTGCGAGTCGATGCCAGGCGACCAGGAGCGCGCGAGCTGTCGCAAGCAGCTGTCGCGCATGAAAGCGTCCCCGGGCTGAGCCTCGCGCCGGTCGCAGCGCCCGAGTGCCGTGCGTACACTCGGCGCCCATGCAGATCCACCCGTTCAGGCCGCGCCTGCTTGACGCGATGCGCGGCTACAGCCGCGCCCGCCTGGTCACTGACATCGGCGCCGGGGTCACTGTGGGGGTGGTGGCGTTGCCGCTGGCGATGGCGTTCGCGATCGCGTCCGGCGTGAAGCCGGAACAGGGCCTGTTCACCGCGATCATCGCCGGCCTGCTCATCTCGGCGCTGGGCGGCTCGCAAGTGCAGATCGGCGGGCCGGCGGGCGCGTTCATCGTCGTCGTCTACGGCATCGTCGAGCGCTATGGCCTGGCAAACCTGCTGATCGCCACCTCGCTTGCCGGCGTGCTGATGTTCGTGCTCGGCCTGTTCAAGCTCGGCGCGATGGTGCGCTATGTGCCGCTGCCGATCGTGATCGGCTTCACCAACGGCATCGCGGTGCTGATCGCGGTGTCGCAGCTGCGCGACCTGCTCGGGCTGCAGATCCCGGGCAAGCTGCCGGGCGATTTCTTCGCGCTGCTGCGCGTGCTGTGGACGCACCTGGCGAGCTTCAACCTCTACGCGTTCGGCCTCGGTGCCCTCTGCGTCGGCGGGCTGTTCCTGTGGCCGCATGTGTTCAAGACCGGCGGGCTGCTGAAGCGCCTCTCGCTCGAACGCCGCCTCGACGGTCGGGCGCTGCGCATGACCTCGCGAATGCCCGGGCCGATCGTTGCGCTCGTCACGCTGACAGCATTGAGCACGCTGCTGAACCTGCCCGTCGAGACGATCGGCACGCGCTTCGGCGGCATCCCGAGCGCGCTGCCCTCCTTCGAGCTACCCGAGTTCAGCTGGGAGACGGCCAAGCAGTTGCTGATCCCGACGCTGACGATCGCGATGCTCGGCGCGATCGAGTCGCTGCTGTGCGCGCGCGTCGCCGACAACCTGATCGACCACCCACGCCACGATCCGAACCAGGAGCTGATGGCGCAGGGCGTGGCGAACTTCGTCGTGCCCTTCTTCGGCGGCATCCCGGCCACCGGCACGATCGCGCGCACGGTGACGAATGTGCGCGCGGGCGCGACCAGCCCGATCGCCGGCATCGTGCATGCCGTCGTGATCCTGCTCGTGGTGCTGATCGCGGCGCCGCTCGCCACCGGCGTACCGCTGGCCGTGCTCGCCGGCGTGCTGCTGTTCGTCGCCTGGAACATGGGCGAGTGGCACGAGTTCGTGCGGCTGCGCAAATTCAGCACGCAGTACCGATTGATCCTGATCGGCACCTTTGCGCTGACGGTGATCTTCGACCTCACGGTCGCGGTCGAGGTCGGCCTGGTGCTGGCCTGCGTGTTCTTCATTTACCGCATGAGCACGCTGTTCACGGTTCGACCGCACCAGACCAAGCCGGGTGAGGTGTTGCCGGCGGGCGTGCAGGTGTTCGAGCTCTACGGCTCGCTGTTCTTCGGTGCGGTCGGCAAGATCGAGACGCTGCCCGCACTGGTGGCGTCGGACACCCGCGCGGTCGTGCTCGACATGCAGCGCCTGGTGCTCGTCGACACCTCCGGCATCGATGCCTTGCAGCAGCTGCACCGCAATCTGCAGCGCCGCGAGATCGGGCTCGTGCTGGCGAACGTGAACGAGCAGCCACTGTCGCTGATCCGGCGCTCCGGGCTGGAGGCGATCATTGGCGACGACCACATCGTGAGCAATCTCGACGACGCCATGGCAACCCCGCGATGAACCACCCCGACACCGACCGCGACTTCGACCTCGACGCCTACCTGGACCGCATCGGCTACGCCGGCGAGCGCATGCCGACGCTTGCGGTGTTGAGTGCGCTGTGCAGCGCCCACCCCGCCGCGATCCCGTTCGAGAACATCGACCCGCTCCTCGGTCGGCCGCCCAGCCTGCGCATCGTCGACGTGCAAGCCAAGCTCGTCGGCGCGCAGCGCGGCGGCTACTGCTTCGAGCACAACGCGCTGCTGCGCCGGGCCCTTCTCGCACTCGGCTTCGGCGTCACCTCGCTGGCGGCGCGCGTCGTGTGGATGGCGCCGCCCGACCTGCCGCTGCGGCCCCGCACGCACATGCTGTTGCTGGTCGAAGCCGAGGGGCAGCGTCACGTCGTCGATGCCGGCTTCGGCGGGCACCTGATCAACGTGCCGTTGCAGCTCGAGACGGAGTCGGTGCAGAGTTCGCCGGTGAGCCATATGCGCCTGACGCAATCGGCGGATGTGCTCTCGCTCGAGAGCCGTCTACCGGAGGGTTGGTCGCCGCTCTACCTCTTCACGCTCGAGCCGCAACTGCCGGCCGACTACGAGCCGCTGAACTGGTTCACCGCGACCCACCCCGCGTCGATCTTCCGGCACAACCTGCTGATGGAGCGCTTGACGCCGGCGACCCGTGCGAACCTGCTCAACGATCGGCTCACGCTGCGCAACGTTGGCGAAGCGCCGCGCGTGCAGCGCATCGGCACCGCGGACGAGTTCGGGCAGGTGATGAGCGAGGTGTTCGGGCTGCACCTGCCGGTGCCGGCCGCCGACCTGTTCGAGCGTGTGCCGAAGGGGCGCGACGCGCCATTCATGCCACCTCAGTAGCGAGCCAGCTCAGCTGCGCTCGATGGCTTTCGCGGCAGCGTCGATCGCCTCGGTGATCGCGCGGATCTGCGCGATGTCGAGCGTGCCCTTGGCCATGCGCAGGTGCAGCGCCATGCGGAAGTTCTGCAGCGCGCGCTGGACCTCGGGCGCACGCATCGCGTGGCCGGAGCGGCCGGCGTGATCGAGCCGCTCGTTGATGGCACCGAGCGCAGTCTTCTGGCTGGCCAGGAACTCGGCACCGGCCTGCGTGATCGCGTACTGCTTGCGATCACCTTCCTGCGCAGCAACCGCTGCGTGGCCGAGTTCGGCGAGCAGGGTCAGCGTCGGGTAGATCACGCCCGGGCTCGGGCTGTAGTCGCCGCCGACGCGCTCCTCGATCGCCTTGATCACCTCATAGCCGTGGCGCGGCCGCTCCTGCAACAGCTCGAGCACGACCAGGCGCAGGTCGCCCTGGCCGAACAGGCGCGTGCGCCCGGCCGTGCCGCGCATCGAACCCTCGCCGTGGCGACCGCCGCGGTGTCCGAACATGCCGTGTTCTCCCGAGTGATGGTGGTGAGCGCGCCTGCCTTCGTGGCAGCGCGACTCGTGGTGAGCTCTGTGGAATCCAAACATTGTTTCACTTTCTAAGTTGTGTGTACGATATATCTTAGAACGTCTTTGAAAACGATGCAAGCGAAACACCAAAACACCGCGTAGCCACTCTTGCGGACACCCGCCCCACGCGGTAACACTGCGACTGTCAACGGATGCCGCACAGCCCTAGAGAGCTCAATGGACCACAACGCAAGCCCCAAGCCCTTCTACCGCTCGCTCTACTTCCAGGTCATCACCGCGATCGTGATCGGCGTGATCCTGGGGCACT
>JBDUAG010000426.1:0-3989 GCA_040004785.1 Burkholderiales bacterium
CGCCTGTACACCTCGTTCAAGACCGGCCTCTGAGTCCTTCCAACGCCTGAACACGGAGGGGCCATGCCGGACACCGACAACACCTATCTGAAGATCGAAAACGTCGTCAAGGACTTCAGCGGGTACAAGGCCGTCAACAACGTCAATCTCGACATCGCGAAGGGCGAGATCTTCGCGCTGCTCGGCTCTTCGGGCTGCGGCAAGACGACGCTGCTGCGCATGCTCGGCGGCTTCGAGACACCGACCTCGGGGCGCATCCTGCTGAACGGTCAGGATCTGGCGAACATGCCGCCCTACGACTGCCCGATCAACATGATGTTCCAGAGCTATGCACTGTTCCCGCACCTCACGGTGTGGGAGAACATCGCGTTCGGTCTGCGCCGCGAAGGCATGGCGAAGGACAAGATCGTCGAGCGGGTCGAGGCGATGCTGAAGCTGGTGCAACTCGGCAAATACGCCAAGCGCAAGCCGCACCAGTTGTCAGGCGGCCAACAGCAGCGCGTCGCGTTGGCCCGCAGCCTCGCCAAACGCCCGCAGTTGCTGCTGCTCGACGAGCCGCTGGGCGCGCTCGACAAGAAGCTGCGCGAGGAAACCCAGATCGAGCTGGTCAACATCATCGAGGAAGTGGGCGTGACCTGCGTGATGGTCACGCACGACCAGGAAGAAGCCATGACGATGGCCTCGCGCATCGCGGTGATGAGCGAGGGCCGCATCCTGCAGGTCGGTCCGCCGAGCGACATCTACGAGACACCGGCCACCCGTTTCGTCGCCGACTTCATCGGCAACGTCAACATGATGGACGGCACGCTCGTGACCGATGCGGTCGATCACGTCGTGATCGAGTGCACCGACTGCAGCCACTACATCGGCCACGGCATCACCGGGACCGAAGGCATGAGCCTGAGCGTGGCGGTGCGGCCCGAGAAGATCCACCTGCAGCGCGATCCACCGGCCGACGAGTTCGCGCCGCACAACCGCGTCCAGGGCACGGTCAAGGATCTGTCCTACTTCGGCAGCTTCACCGTCTATCACCTCACCCTGGCGAGCGGCGACACGCTCAAGATCAGCCAGAGCAACGCGACCCGCCACCGCGATGACGCGCTCACCTGGGGCGACACCGCCTGGGCCTCGTGGTCACCGAGCGCGCAGGTGGTGCTGACGCAATGAAGCGCCTGAAGCGCCTCTTCAACTGGCTGCGCGACGGCCGCACCGCCGTGATTGGTGTGCCCTACCTTTGGCTGATCGTGTTCTTCATGCTGCCATTCCTGGTGGTGCTGAAGATCAGCTTTTCCCAGATGGGCGAGGTCAGCGTCAACGACGTGCTGAGCTTCAAGGACGGTGCGATGCAGCTCACGCTGCGCGGCACCACCTACGCGTTCATCACGCACGACGAACTCTACGTACGCACCTACCTGTCGAGCCTGAAGTACGCCGCGATCACCACGGTCTGGTGCCTGCTGATCGGCTACCCGTTCGCCTACTTCATGGCCCGCGCCAAGGCCACGGTCCAGCCGACCTTGCTGATGCTGGTGATGCTGCCGTTCTGGACGTCGTTCTTGCTGCGCGTCTATGCGTGGAAGGGCCTGCTCGGCGAGCACGGCTGGGTCTCCGACCTGCTGATCGCGCTGCACCTCGATGTCGCGCTTGCGGCGCTGGGCGTGATCCCCTCGCCCGGCAAGTTCATGAACTCGCCCTTCTCGCTGACGATCGGCATGGTCTACACCTACCTGCCGTTCATGATCCTGCCGCTCTACTCCAACCTGTCGAAGATGGACCTGCGCCTGCTCGAAGCCGCCGCCGATCTGGGCGCGACGCCGCTGGTGGGGTTCTGGAAGATCACGGTGCCGATGTCCAAGGCCGGCATCATCGCCGGCTCGATGCTGGTGTTCATCCCGTGCGTCGGCGAGTACGTCATCCCTGAAATCCTCGGCGGCCCCGAGACGCTGATGATCGGCCGCGTGCTCTCCGACGAGTTCTTCAGCAACAACGACTGGCCGATGGCCTCGACCGTCGCCGTCGTGATGGTGCTGTTGATCATCGTGCCGCTCGCGATCTTCAACCGCTACCAGGCCGAGACGCAGGAGAAGCAGCGATGAGCGCCGCCGGGCCGTTCCCAAGGCGCTCGCTTCCCCTCGGGGGGATCGGCGCAACGCGCCGCAGGGGGCACCCATGAAGGCGGGGCTGTTCGGCAAGGGTTGGTTGAGTGCAGGCTATGTCTTCCTGTACCTGCCGATCGTCTCGCTCGTCATCTACTCGTTCAACGATTCGCCGATCCCGAACGTCTGGGCCGGCTTCACGCTGAACTGGTACGTCAAGCTCGCGAGCGACAACGAAATGCTGTCGGGCCTGTGGTTGAGCCTGAAGATCGCGTTCTGCAGCGCCACCGGCGCAGTCGTGCTCGGCACGCTGGCCGCGTTCGCGCTCGTCAAGTACCGGCGTTTCAGCGGCCGCACGCTGTTCTCGGGCATGGTCAGCGCGCCGCTGGTGATGCCCGACGTCGTCATCGGCATCTCGCTGCTGCTGATGCTGGTGTCGATCCAGCGCGCCTTCGGCCACCCGGAACGCGGCATGCTGACGATCTGGCTCGGCCATGTGCTGACCGGCATGGCCTACGCCACAGTCGTCGTGCAGGCGCGCCTTCAAGACCTGAACCCGCAGCTCGAAGAGGCCGCGATGGATCTGGGCGCGCGGCCGAGCCAGGTGTTCCGCCTCGTCACGTTCCCGATGATCACGCAGTCGCTGATGTCGGCCTGGCTGCTCACCTTCACGATCTCGCTCGACGACGTGGTGCTCGCCGCATTTCTTTCGGGGCCAGGCTCCACGACCATGCCCCTGGTGATCTTCTCGCGTGCGCGCCTCGGGCTCAACCCGAGCGTGAACGCGGTCGCCACGGTGATCATCACGCTGGTGGCCATCGGCACGGTCATCGCCAGCGTGCTCATCGTGCGCGCCGAACGAGAGCGTGCCAAGGCCATCGCGCAGGCCCAGCGCGCCGATGACTGAATCCAACACCAACAACACCGCAGGAGAAACCACATGAAGTTCTGGAAACCCGTCGCACCGACCGCCCTCGCGCTCGCACTGGCCGCCGCATTCCCGGGCAGCGCGCTGGCTCAATCCAACGAAGAGCTGCTGAAGGAGCTCAAGGCCCTGAAGGACCGCGTCGGCGAGCTCGAGAAGAAGCTCGCCGACAAACCCGCCGGCGAGAAGCAGTGGGGCATGACGCCCGAACAGTCGGCCGATTTCAACCGCATCGCGGTGAAAACCGAAGCGCTCGAGGACAACAACGAGGCACTCGGCTACAAGGGTCTGAAGATCGGCGGCTTCTTCGACCCGGTCTACATCTACAACCGGGCCCAGAACCGCGCTGGCTTCCAGTTCCTGAACCGCGTCAACGACGACGGCTACAACTACGACAACGGGTACTTCGGCACCGCCGCGATCGACTTCCAGAAGGAGATGGAAGGCGGCACCAAGTGGCGCCTCACGCTGATGCCGCAGCGCGGCGCCGGCTCGATCGCCGACAGCGGTGGCAACAACATCGTCCATGAGGCCTCGGTCTCGATCCCGCTGGGCGACCTGCAAACCCGCTTCATCGCCGGTCAGATCCCCGACTGGTCGGGCTACGAGTACACGCAGCCGACCACGACCAAGCTCGTCACGCGCGGCCTGCTGCTCGACTTCACCGAGCCCACCGCTTACACCGGCGCCGGCGTGGAGATCATCAGCGGCAAGTGGGACGTGAAGGCCGTGCTGGCCAACTACAACAGCACCAAGCAGCCGGCCGGACGCAAGTCGCCGGTGTTCGCCTACCGCGTCGACTACTCCAAGGGCGAATTCGCGGGCTTCGGGTTTGCGGGCGTGCACGGCAAGGCGGCGAACTTCTCGACCGCGGCAGTCGACCCGATCTCCGGCGAGGTCATCGCGCAGAACGATTCGCGCCTCGACCTGTTCGAGCTCGACGGCTACTTCATCCGCGGCGACCTGAC
>JBDUAG010000427.1:0-3974 GCA_040004785.1 Burkholderiales bacterium
CTGCTCGAACTGCTGATCGGCCAGCGCGACATCGGCGAAGTGCTGGTCGACGACCACCGCGTATCGGTGCTCTCGGCCACCGGCTCGACCGCGATGGGCCGCCAGGTCGGCCCGAAGCTGGCGGCGCGCTTCGCCCGCGCTATCCTCGAACTCGGCGGCAACAACGCGGCCATCGTGGCGCCGTCGGCCGACCTCGACCTGGCACTTCGCGGCATCGCCTTCGCCGCCATGGGCACAGCCGGCCAGCGCTGCACGACGCTGCGTCGCCTCTTCGTGCACGACAGCGTGTACGACGCGCTGGTGCCCAAGCTCGCCAAGGTCTACGGCAGCGTGCGCGTGGGCGACCCGCGCGAGGCCGGCACCCTGGTTGGTCCGCTGATCGATCGCGCCGCCTTCGACGGCATGCAAAAGGCGCTTGGCGAAAGCCGCGAGATCGGCGCGACGGTGCATGGCGGCCAGCGCGTGGCCGGTATTGGCACTCAGGACGCCTACTACGTGCGCCCCGCGCTGGTCGAGTTGAAGTCGCACGATGGCCCGGCGCTGCGCGAGACCTTCGCGCCCATCCTCTACGTCGTGCGCTACACAGGGTTCGACCAAGCTATCGAATGGCAAAACGCGGTGGGCGCCGGCCTGTCGTCGTCGATCTTCACGCTCGACTTGCGTGAAGCCGAGCGCTTCATCTCCGTGGCGGGTTCGGACTGCGGCATCGCCAACGTGAACATCGGCCCGAGCGGCGCGGAGATCGGCGGCGCCTTTGGTGGCGAGAAGGAAACGGGCGGCGGGCGCGAAGCCGGCTCCGACGCCTGGAAGGCCTACATGCGCCGCGCCACCAACACGATCAACTACTCGACCGCCCTGCCGCTCGCGCAAGGCGTGACCTTCGACATCGAGGATTGAGCGTGACGGCCATCGCCACCTTGGCGCCTGAAGCGGCGCCAGCGACGGCATTCGCGCCGGCGCAGCGCGTACGCGCCATCGGCGTGTCCGAAATCCTGCGCATCACCGACCACGCGACCGCGCTCAAGCGCGCCGGCCGGCCGGTCATCGTGCTGGGCGCGGGCGAGCCAGACTTCGACACACCGCAGAACGTGCGCGACGCCGCCGTACGCGCCATCGGCCGCGGCGAGACGCGCTACACCGTGCTCGACGGCAGCCCGGCGATGAAAGCCGCGGTGCAGCTGAAGTTCAAGCGCGACAACGCACTCGACTTTGCGCACGACGAGATCAGCGTGAGCGCCGGTGCCAAGCAGGTGATCTTCAACGCGATGATGGCCAGCCTGAACCCGGGCGACGAGGTTATCCTGCCCGCGCCGTACTGGACCTCGTACGCCGACATCGTGCAGATCTGCGGCGGCGTGCCCGTGCCGGTCGCGTGCGCCGAGGCGAACGGCTTCCGGCTCGACGCCGCGCAGCTCGAGGCGGCGATCACGCCGCGCACGCGCTGGCTGTTCCTGAACTCGCCGTCGAACCCGAGCGGCGCGGCCTACAGCGCGGTGCAACTCAAGCCGCTCTGCGACGTGCTGCTGCGGCATCCGTCGGTGTGGGTGCTGGCGGACGACATCTACGAACACATCCTCTACGACGGACTCGCGTTCGCCACGCCCGTGGCCGTGGAGCCGCGCCTGCGCGAACGCACGCTGACGGTGAACGGTGTATCGAAGGCCTATGCCATGACCGGCTGGCGCGTGGGCTACGGCGCCGGGCCGCGCGCGCTGATCGCGGCGATGGCGGTGGTGCAGAGCCAGACGACCTCGTGCCCCTCGTCGATCAGCCAGGTGGCAGCCATCGAAGCACTGACCGGGCCGCAGGACCTCGTCGCCAATCGCCGCGCAGACTTTCAGGCGCGGCGCGACGCCGTGGTAGCGGCGCTGAACGGCGCGAGGGGCCTGCACTGCCGCGTGCCCGAAGGCGGCTTCTACACCTACGCCAGCTGCGCTGGCGTGCTCGGCCGCCACACGCGCGGTGGCACGCGGCTGCAGACCGACAGCGATTTCTGCCGCTACCTGTTGCAGGACTTCGAGGTGGCGATGGTGCCGGGCAGCGTGTTCGGCCTGGCGCCGTATTTCCGGATCTCGTACGCGACGTCGATGGCGCAGCTGGAGGAAGCCTGCAGCCGCATCGAGGCGGCCTGTGCCGCGCTCGAATGAACAGAATCACCTCATCGGAACCCACATGACCACCCCCCGCACTGGCGGCCAGATCCTGGTCGACCAACTCATCACCCACGGCGTCGAGCAGCTCTTCTGCGTGCCCGGGGAAAGCTTCCTGGCCGTGCTCGATGCGCTGCACGACGCATGCATCGCGGTGACCGTGTGCCGCCAGGAAGGTGGCGCGACCATGATGGCCGAGGCACAGGGCAAGCTCACCGGCAAGCCCGGCGTCTGCTTCGTGACGCGCGGCCCCGGCGCGACCAATGCGTCGGCCGGTGTGCACATCGCGCATCAGGATTCGACGCCGCTGCTGCTCTTCGTCGGCCAGGTGGCGCGCACCGCGCTGGGCCGCGAGGCCTTCCAGGAACTTGACTACGTCGCAGTGTTCGGCACCATGGCCAAGTGGGTGGTGCAGATCGACGACCCGGCACGCGTGCCGGAACTGATCTCGCGCGCCTTCCATGTCGCCACGTCGGGTCGGCCCGGCCCGGTCGTGATCGCGCTGCCCGAAGACATGCTGACCGAAGACGCCAGCGTGGCCGATGCCCTGCCCTACGCCGTCGCGGAAACGCATCCGGGCACGGCGCAGATCGCCGAGCTGCAGCAGCGCATCGAGGCGGCCGAGCGGCCGGTCGTGATCCTCGGCGGCAGCCGCTGGTCCGCCGCGGCGGTGCAGCAGTTCGCCGGCTTCGCCGAAGCCTTCGCGCTGCCGGTGTACTGCTCGTTCCGCCGGCAGATGCTATTCAGCGCCAAGCATCCGTCGTACGGCGGCGATCTGGGGTTGGGCGCCAACCCGAAGCTGCTGCAGGCCATTCGCGCATCCGACCTGGTGCTGCTGGTCGGCGGGCGCCTGTCGGAAGTGCCGTCGCAGGGCTACGAGCTGATCGGCATCCCGACGCCGCAGCAGGCGCTTGTGCACGTGAACGCCGACGCCGACGAGCTGGGCAAGCTGTACCGCGCGACGCAGGCCGTCCACGCGACGCCGCAGGCCTTCGCGGCCGCGGTCGCATCGCTGCGCCCCACGGCACTGCCCGCATGGGCCACCGCCACGGCGAAGGCCCACGCGGACTTCCTGGCCTGGAGTGATCCGGCGCCGATCCGCATCCCGGGCCCACTGCAGATGGGCGAGGTCATGTCGCACCTGCGCGAGGTGCTGCCGGCCGACACCATCTTCTGCAATGGCGCAGGCAACTTCGCGACCTGGGTGCACCGCTTCTGGCCCTTTGCGACCTTCGCGAGCCAGCTGGCACCGACCAGCGGCTCGATGGGCTACGGCCTGCCCGCGGGCGTGGGCGCCAAGCGGCTGTGGCCTCGGCGCGAAGTGGTCGTGTTCGCTGGCGACGGCGACTTCCTGATGCACGGCCAGGAGTTCGCGACGGCCGTGCAGTACGGCCTGCCGATCCTCGTGGTGCTGCTCGACAACGCGATGTACGGCACGATCCGCATGCACCAGGAAAAGCACTATCCGGGCCGCATCAGCGGAACGCTGTTGAAGAACCCGGACTTCCGGGGCTATGCCGAGGTGTTCGGTGGCCACGGCGAGCGCGTGACGAGCACCGAAGAGTTCGGCCCGGCGCTGGCGCGCGCACGGGCCAGCGGCAAGCCGGCGATCCTGCATTGCCTGCTCGACCCGGAAGCCATCACCCCCGGCAGCTCGCTGCAAAGCATCCGCAACGCCGCGCTGGCGGAAGGCTGAGCGCCTTCCACGCCGGACGCCGACGTCGCACTCTTCCCCTTCTTGAAACACTTCGATCATGGCGAAGGTGGCCGCTAGGCGAAGAAGGTCGCCAGGTGTTGCTGCACCGGGCGGTACAGCGTCGTATG
>JBDUAG010000428.1:0-3970 GCA_040004785.1 Burkholderiales bacterium
GTCGACCTGGTCTCGACGGGCAGCACCTTGCGTGCGAACCAGCTGGTCGAGGTCGAGGAGATCATGCAGATCTCCTCACGTCTGATCGTCAACCAGGCGGCGCTGAAGCTCAAGCGAGAGCTGATCCGCAGCATCATCGACGCGTTCGAGGTGGCGGTGGGGCCGTTGCCATGAGCGAATCCACGAACGTGAACATCCGGCTGCTCGACACGGCTGCGGCGGATTTCGAGGCCACGTTCCAGCGCGCGCTGCACTGGTCTGAAGAGACCGATCAGGCGATCGAGGAGCGCGTCGCCGCGATCCTCGCCGATGTGCGTGCGCGCGGCGATGCGGCGGTGCTGGAGTACACGCGGCGCTTCGACGGCGTCGACGCCACCTCGGTCGCCGAGCTGGAGATCCCGCGCCGCGAGTTGCTGGCCGCGCTCGACGCGATCCCCGCTGCGCAACGCAACGCGCTCGAAGCCGCCGCCGATCGTGTTCGCAGCTACCACGAGCGCCAGCTCGAGGCCTGTGGGCGCTCGTGGAACTACCGTGATGCCGACGGCACGTTGCTCGGCCAGAAAGTGACCCCGATCGATCGTGTCGGCATCTATGTGCCGGGTGGCAGGGCGACGTATCCCAGCAGCGTGTTGATGAACGCGCTGCCCGCCAAGGTGGCCGGCGTCGGTGAGATCGTGATGGTCGTGCCGACGCCGCAGGGCGTGCGAAACGCGATGGTGCTGGCGGCCGCCGCGATCGCCGGCGTCGACCGTGCGTTCGCGATTGGCGGCGCGCAGGCCGTGGGTGCCTTGGCCTTTGGCACGGCCACGGTGCCGGCGGTGCACAAGATCACAGGCCCTGGCAATGCCTACGTGGCGAGCGCCAAGCGCCGGGTGTTCGGGCAGGTCGGCATCGACATGATCGCCGGACCGAGCGAGATCCTCGTGCTGGCCGATGGCACCACACCCGCCGACTGGGTCGCGATGGACCTGTTCAGCCAGGCCGAACACGACGAAATGGCGCAAAGCATCCTGTTGTGCCCCGATACGACCTATATCGAAGAGGTAAAGGAAGCGATCGACCGCTTGCTGCCCGGGATGCCGCGCCACGCGGTGATTCGCGCCTCGCTCGAAGGCCGCGGCACGCTGATCCGCACGCGCAGCATGGAAGAGGCCTGCGAGATCAGCAACCGGATCGCGCCCGAGCACCTCGAAGTGAGCTCACACTCTCCGGAGCGATGGGAACCGCTGCTGCGCCACGCCGGCGCGATCTTCCTCGGCGCGTTCACGAGCGAAAGCCTGGGCGACTACTGCGCCGGGCCCAACCATGTGCTGCCCACCTCCGGCACCGCGCGGTTTTCATCGCCGCTGGGCGTCTACGATTTCCAGAAGCGCAGCAGCCTGATCGAGGTCAGCGAGGCGGGTGCGCAGAAGCTCGGGCCAATCGCAGCCGAACTCGCTTACGGCGAAGGCCTGCAAGCGCATGCGCAGGCGGCGGAAATGCGCTTGAGGCGTTGACACGAAGTTCGTGCTGCACGAGAATAGTGCCTTCTGAGATGCTGGCGATCCCGACATGAAGAACGTGACCGTGACCATGGAAGACAGCGTAGCCGACTGGGCCCGCATCGAGGCGGCGCGCCGCAACACCAGCGTGTCGCGTCTGGTCGGCGAGATGCTGGCCGAGAAGATGCGGCACGACGATGCGTACGAGCGGGCCATGAACGAATGGCTCAGCCGTGATCGAACCTGGAAATCCGACGGCCTCGCCTATCCCAAACGCGAAGACCTGTATGACCGCGGTCTTCGTTGACACCAACGTCCTGATCTACAGCGAAGATGGCGCCGACCGTGCCAAGCAGGCGCGTGCCATCGAATGGCTGCAAGTGCTGTGGACGCGGCGCTGTGGGCGTCTGAGCATACAGGTGTTGAACGAGTTCTACATGAACGCGACGAAGAAGCTCGAGCCTGCAATGGCGGCGGGCGACGCGCGGGCCGAGGTGCGGCGCTATCAGCGCTGGCAACCGTGGGTTCCGGACCATGCCACCGTCGAGACGGCCTGGGCGGTCGAGAGCCGCTTCGGCTTCAGTTATTGGGATGCGTTGATCGTCGCCTCCGCCAAGGCACAAGGCTGCCGCTACGTGCTGACCGAAGATCTGCAGCACCGACAGACCATCGACAGCGTGCAGATCCTCAACCCCTTCCTGGTCGGGCCCGATGTGCTCGACCGTGCCGCACCATGACTTCACTTCAAGACCGAATCCAGCGCGTGATCCGACAGGACGTGAAGTCCATGCACGGTTATGCGGTTCAGCCTTCGGCCGGCATGGTCAAGGTGGACACGATGGAGAACCCGTTCCGTCTGCCCGCGGCACTGCGCCATGCACTCGGCGAGCGCCTCGCTCAGGTGGCGCTGAATCGCTACCCGGCCGAGCGCGGCAACGTGCTCCGCGCAGCGCTGGCTGCGCACGCCGGCATGCCCGACGGCTGCGACATCGTGTTGGGCAACGGCTCGGACGAACTGATCACGATGCTCAGCATGGCCTGCGATGTGCCCGGCAACGTGGTGCTGGCGCCGCTGCCCGGTTTCGTGATGTACGCACTGTCGGCCCAACTGCAGGGCCTGAAGTTCGTCGGCGTGCCGACCACCCCCGATTTCGAACTCGACTTGCCTGCCATGCTGGCGGCCATCCGCGAACACCGGCCGGCGCTGATCTATCTGGCCTACCCGAACAACCCGACCGCCAACCTGTGGAACGATGCTGCCATCGACGCCATCATCGAGGCCGCGCCCGGCCTGGTTGTGATGGACGAGGCCTACCAGCCTTTCGCGGCGCGCGATTCGCTGGATCGCCTGAAACGCCACCCACATGTGCTGCTGATGCGAACCATGAGCAAGTTCGGCCTCGCCGGCGTGCGCATCGGTTACCTGATCGGCCGGCGCGAACTCATTGCCGAGATCGACAAGCTGCGCCCGCCCTTCAACATCAGCGTGCTCAACTGCGAAGCCGCCTTGTTTGCCCTGGAGCACGCCGACGAATACGCGCGCCAGGCCGACGTGATCCGCCGCGAGCGCGAGGCCCTGCAGCTGAGCCTGCGCGCGATCCCCGGCGTCACGCCGTTTCCCAGCGAGGCCAACATGATCCTGGTGCGCGTGCCCGATTCGGCGCGCTGCTTCGAGGGCATGAAGGCGCGTGGCGTGCTGGTGAAGAACATCGCCGGCCTGCATCCGCTGTTGGCCAACTGCGTGCGGTTGACCGTGGGTACGCCAGAAGAAAATGTGTTGATGATCGACGCGCTGAAAGCGAGCCTGTGATGACTCTGGAACGCAAAGCGGAAGTCGTCCGCAATACCGCCGAGACTCAGATTCGCGTCGCACTCAACCTCGACGGCACCGGCGTCGCGAAGTTCGCCACCGGCATCGGCTTTTTCGACCACATGCTGGACCAGGTCGCGCGCCACGGCCTGATCGACCTCGACATCGACGCCAAGGGCGATCTGCACATCGACGGCCACCACACCGTAGAGGATGTCGGCATCACGCTCGGCCAGGCCATGGCCAAGGCGGTCGGCGACAAGAAAGGCCTGCGCCGCTACGGCCACGCCTACGTGCCGCTGGACGAGGCGCTGTCGCGTGTCGTGATCGACTTTTCCGGCCGGCCGGGGTTGCACATGCGTGTGGACTTCAAGAGCGGCATGATCGGCGCGCTCGACACGCAGCTGGTCTACGAGTTCTTCCAGGGATTCTCGAACCACGCCGGCGTGACGCTGCACATCGACAACCTGCATGGCGACAACGCGCACCACCAATGCGAGACGATCTTCAAGGCCTTCGCACGGGCGCTGCGCATGGCTCTCGAGATCGACCCGCGTGCGGCCGGCGTGATCCCGTCGACCAAGGGTTCACTTTGACATGAGCAGAACCGTTGCCGTCGTCGATTACGGCATGGGCAACCTGCGCTCGGTGTCGCAGGCGGTGATGCACGTCGCGCGCG
>JBDUAG010000429.1:0-3970 GCA_040004785.1 Burkholderiales bacterium
TGGCAGTTGCCGTCGAGGTGCTTGATCACCGGCACCTTGGCCTCGCGGCTGATGCGCTCGATCAGGCCCTTGCCGCCGCGCGGGATGATCACGTCCACTGCTTCGGGCGAGGCGATCAGGAAGCCGACCGCGGCGCGGTCGGTCGTCTGCACCAGCTGCACCGCGTCGGGTGGCAGGCCCGCTTCGGTGAGCGCGGCCTGCACGATCACCCACAGCGCGAGGTTGGAATGGATCGCCTCCGAGCCGCCGCGCAGGATGCAGGCGTTGCCGCTCTTGATCGCGAGCGACGCGGCCTCGATCGTCACGTTCGGCCGGCTCTCGTAGATCATGCCGAACACGCCCAGCGGCACGCGCATCTGGCCGACCTGGATGCCGCTCGGCCGGTGGCGCAGGTTCGTGATTTCGCCGATGGGATCGGGCATCGCCGCGATCTGCTCGCAGCCTTCCGCGACGGTCTCGATGATCTCGCCGGTGAGCCTGAGCCGATCCACCAGCGGCGCGGCGAGGTCGGCGGCTTGCGCGGCGGCCACGTCCTTCGCGTTCGCAGCGGCGAGCTCGGCCGGTGCCTCGCGCAGGCGCCGCGCCAAGGCGAAGAGCGCGGCGTTCTTCGCCGCCGCCGACGCCGCCGCCATGCGCGCCGACGCCGCACGGGCGGCCGCGCCCATGTGGGCCATGCTGGCTTGCAGGTCGTTGGAGGTCATGCCGAATTGTCGCCGCAAGCCGGCCGGCTTGCCGAGCGGCTTCAACCTAGGGGGATATCCGTCACTATTGCGAACAGACATTTCGGGCGATGTGAGCGACGATGCGGAGATGGAAGATTTCAACGAGTCCACCCTGTGGCGCGTCAGCAGTTTCGAGCGGTACCGGCAACAAACCGGAACCAGCGCCTTCACCCACCTCGATGGCCCCACGCTGCTGCCGACGACGCTGCTGGCCGACCTTGATCGCCTCGAGGCCGACGGTGCCGCTGGCGACGTGCTCGACGTGGTGGCCGCCTGCATGCGCCACCACGAACCCGCGCTGCTCTGCCTGCAGATCGACGGGTTGGTCTGGCCGGTCACCCTGTTTCCGGCGCAGCGGCTATACCACTCACCGCGCGACCTGCTCGAAGCCAAAGGTGCGCATCTGCCGCGCATCAGCGTGCTCACGGCCGAGCCGCCCGGCGTGCGGCCCCCCGGCGACCCCAAGCACGAACGCATCGGGCAGCGCGAGCACTACCGCCCGCTGCTGCCGCTGCTGTGGGCGCTGGCGCTCAACGGCGCGCGGGCCAGCCTGCTGAACGAGATTGCCGGCGCGGCCGCTTATCGCGCCACGCGCCTGCTGGCCGATGACGGGCTGTCTGCCGCGGGCGCACTCAGCTCGGCGGCCGATGCGCTGACGCGCGAGACGGTGTCGCTGCGCACCATTGCCGCCTGGCCGGGCATGAGTCTCGATCGCGCGCGTCGCCTGCTCAACGCCCTGTACCTTATGTCCGCGCTGCGCATCACGCGTGGTCACCCGGCTGCGCGCGCCGAGCCGAAGTCGTGGTTTCAGCTGCTCGGCGGCTCGAAGGGCCGCCGCTGAGGCGATCGCCCGGCCTGAGGGATCAGTCCGCGCGCGACTGCCGGTGGCGTCTCGAGAAGCCGATGGCGCCGAGGCCCAGCGCCATCAGCGCGTAGGTTGCCGGCTCGGAGATAACCGCCGTCGAAGCGGTCGTGCCGTTGGCGCTGCCCGCCAAGAGGTCGAAGCGAGGCGTCACGAACGAGTAGATCGTGTCCACCGGCGAACCCGCGACCATCGTGTTGAGCAGCAACTCGCTGTGGCCGGCGATCGCTACTGACAGCGGCGAGGCCCGCTCGAATGAACCCACGTACAGCGGTGTGGCGCGGTCGAACGTTGCCCCACTCACAAAGGTGTGGGGGTTCGCCGAGGAGCCGGCGACCTTGCTTGCTGAGCCGCCCATGTTGGCCTGAGCCGCCAAGGTCAGGCAGGCGGAAAAGAGTGCGCAGGCGAGGAGCGTCGACTTTGAATTCATGGTGGCCTCGAGGGTGTGACCAAGCGTAGGCCGGGCGCGGCTGTTTGCAAGGCACCAACCCGGTCCGCGAGCCCAAAACCCCTCGATCGAGGGGGGCGACTCTAGGGGGCGTCCGGCCCGCAGCGATCAGGCCGCAAGCCGCGGGATCTCGTGGACGCGGTGGCAGGCCACGAGCGGCCCGCCCAGGTCCTGCAACGCTGGCGACTCCAGGCGGCAGCGTTCGACGGCAAACGGGCAGCGCTTGTGAAACGCGCAGCCGCTCGGCGGGCTCAGTGGCGACGGCAACTCGCCGCTGAGCACCTGGCGTTGCTGGCGCGCCCGCGCGTCGATGCGTGGCGTGCTCGCGAGCAACGCTTGCGTGTATGGATGGCGCGGCGCGGCGAAGAGTTGCTTCTTCGGCGCGCGCTCGACGACCTTGCCGAGGTACATCACCAGGACCTCGTCGGCGATCAGCTCGACGACGGCCAGGTTGTGCGAGATGAAGACGTACGCGACCTGCGTTTCGTCCTGCAAATCCATCAGCAGGTTCAGCACCTGGGCCTGGATCGACACGTCGAGCGCCGACACGGGCTCGTCGAGCACGACGATTTTTGGCTGCAGCATCAGCGCGCGCGCAATCGCGATACGCTGGCGCTGGCCGCCGGAGAACATGTGCGGGTAGCGCTCGTAGTGTTCCGGCCTCAGGCCGACGCGAGCCATCATCGCGCGGGCCTTCTCGCCGCGCGCGACCTTGCTCAGGTCGGTGTTGATCGTCAGCGGCTCCTCGAGCGCGTGGCCGACCTTCTTGCGCGGGTTCAGGCTCGCAAACGGGTTCTGGAACACCATCTGCACCTGTTGGCGCAGCTGCTTCTTCAGCGCGGCGTCGGCGTGGGTCACGTCGGCGCCTCCCAGCAGCAACGCGCCGCTGGTCGGCGCCTCGATCATCGTCAGCTGGCGCGCCAGCGTGCTCTTGCCGCAGCCCGATTCACCGACGACGGCGAGCGTCTTGCCGGCCGAGAGCGTGAACGACACGCCATCGAGCGCGCGTGCGAGCGCCTTCGGCTGCAGGAAGCCGGTCGAGACCGTGTAGTGCTTCGCGAGCGCCAGCGATTCGAGAACGATCGTCGGCGCAGTCACGCCACCACCTGCGTCAGCGGATAGAAGCAGCGCGCCTGTGCGCCCACGTCACCATCGAGCGGCGGGCGTTCAGCGCGGCAGCGCGCCTGAACGTAGCCGCAGCGCGGCGCCAGCAGGCAGCCACCCGGCCGATCGAAGGCGCCCGGCACCATGCCGGCCATCGAGCGCAACCGGCGCTGGCCGACGTTGTGCTCGGGCAGCGCCGACAGCAGCGCCTCGGTGTAGGGGTGGCGCGGCGCCTCGAAGATGTCGGGCACGCGCGCGCTCTCGACGACCTGGCCGGCGTACATCACGAGCACACGCTGCGCCACTTCGGCGACGACGCCGAGGTCGTGCGTGATCAGCACCAGCGCCATGCCGCGTTCGCGTTGCAGGCGGATCAAGAGCGCGAGCATCTGCGCCTGGATGGTCACGTCGAGCGCGGTCGTCGGCTCGTCGGCGATCAGCAGGCGCGGGTTGCAGGCGATCGCCATCGCGACCATCACGCGCTGGCTCATGCCGCCGGAGAGTTGGTGCGGGTAGGCCGACAGGCGACGCTCGGCGTCCGGGATCTCGACCTGCTTCAACAGCTCGAGCGCCCGCGCCCGCAGCGCCTTGCGCGAGCCGCCTTCGTGAAGGCGAAGCGTCTCGACGAGCTGAAACTCGACCGTGAAGCACGGGTTCAGGCTCGCCATCGGATCCTGGAAGATCATCGCGATGTCCTTGCCGAGCAGGCTGCGGCGTTCTTTCAGCGGCATCGCGAGCAGGTCGCGGCCGTCGAACGTCAGTCGCTGCGCATGCACGCGGCCGGGCTCGTCGATCAGGCCCATCAGCGCGAGCGCGGTCACGCTCTTGCCCGAG
>JBDUAG010000430.1:0-3968 GCA_040004785.1 Burkholderiales bacterium
CCTTGCGAAGCCTGCAGCAGCTCGGGTCGGAACAGCAGGAGGTTTGCGTCCCAGCGGCTTCCCGGGCCGAAGCGGTGAACCTGTCCGGGCCGAATAGTCAGCAGCGATCCGGCGCCACACTCGAGGTGACTGAAGTCCACCACGGCGCGGCATTCTCCGCGTCTGACTCGGCCAAGGACGCCTCGGCAAAGTATTTGGTCGCCCAGGCACCGAAGGTCAACGCTTCTGCAGCTTCGAGTCGCTTGTCAGTCTTCGTGCGCGACGGGCTTTCGCCTAATTCAACAGATCGATCCGCTCGCACCAACAGCAACCGCGCCTCGGCCAAGGTCACTGCCTGCCCGTAAACAAGCACACTTTGCTCACGTGGCTTTCTCGCGCCACGTGTGGCGTCGTATTTGCCAATAACCAGCGTTTCACGCCGGCCATGGATGCGGTAGTCGAACCGAAAGCTTTATGACTCCCGTGCATGTCACGGCGGCGTACAGCCCCTGCTGATCGGCGACTTTGTAGATCTTCCCGGTGGGTTTGAACGCCCTCAATTCCATGTCAGTGAGCATCTGGCTCTCCCAATCTGATACCGCAACCGATACCGTCAGAGAGTCCGACGGTATCAAAACGGGCCATCGGTGAGCAGTGCTGCGATACCGTCGTCAGTACCGACGTCGGAGACGCGCTCGTCTGAGACGACTTGAGAGCAATTGGGACATTAAGTCCCTGTCAGCCCTACGCTTATTCAAAAGCACCGGACCATTTGAGATGACCCGGTACAAAGAGAATTCATTCCCACTCGATCGTCGCCGGTGGCTTGCTGCTCACGTCGTAGGTCACGCGGTTGATGCCGCGCACCTCGTTGATGATGCGGCCCGAGACCTTCTTCAGCAGCGCGTACGGCAGCTCGGCCCAGTCGGCGGTCATGAAGTCGCTGGTCTGGACGGCGCGCAGCGCGACCACGTAGTCGTAGGTGCGGCCGTCGCCCATCACGCCGACGCTCTTGACCGGCAGGAACACCGCGAAGGCCTGGCTGGTGAGCTCGTACCAGGTCTTGCCGCTGGCCGCGTCCGTCGTGTTGCGCAGCTCCTCGATGAAGATCGCGTCGGCACGGCGCAGCAGGTCGGCGAACTCCTTCTTCACCTCGCCGAGGATGCGCACGCCGAGGCCCGGGCCGGGGAACGGGTGGCGATAGACCATGTCGTGCGGCAGGCCGAGCGCCACGCCGAGCTCGCGCACTTCATCCTTGAACAGCTCGCGCAATGGTTCGAGCAGCTTCAGGCCCAGCGTCTCGGGCAGGCCGCCGACGTTGTGGTGACTCTTGATCGTGACGGCCTTCTTCGTGTTGGCGCCACCCGACTCGATCACGTCCGGATAGATCGTGCCTTGCGCCAGCCACTTCGCGTGCTTCAGCTTCTTCGCCTCGGCCTGGAACACCTCGACGAACTCGCGGCCGATGATCTTGCGCTTGGCCTCGGGGTCAGTCACGCCGGTCAGGTGGCCCAGAAACTGCGCGCTCGCATCGACAGCGATCACCTTTGCGTTGAGGCGCCCGGCGAACATCTCCATCACCATCGTGCCCTCGTTCAGGCGCAGCAGGCCGTGATCGACGAACACGCAGGTGAGCTGGTCCCCGATCGCGCGGTGGATCAACGCTGCGGCCACGCTCGAATCGACGCCGCCCGACAGGCCGAGGATCACCTCGTCGCTGCCGACCTGCTCGCGGATGCGCGCGACCGCCTCCTCGATGTAGTCGCGCATGACCCAGTCGGGCTTCGCTTTCGCTATGTCGAGCACGAAGCGGTTCAGCAACTCGCGGCCCTGCACCGTGTGCGTGACCTCGGGGTGAAACTGCACACCGTAATAGCCGCGTGATTCGTCCGCCATACCGGCAATCGGGCAACTCGGCGTGCTCGCCATCAGCTTGAATCCGGGCGGCAGCGCAGTGATCTTGTCGCCGTGGCTCATCCAGACCTTCAACATGCCGTGGCCTTCGGCGGTGCTGAAATCCTCGATGCCCTGCAGCAACTGGGTGTGGCCATGCGCGCGCACCTCGGCATAGCCGAACTCGCGGTGGTCGCTGGGCTCGACCTGCCCGCCCTGCTGCACCGCCATCGTGAACATGCCGTAGCAGATCCCGAGCACCGGGACGCCGAGGTCCCACACCGCCTGCGGCGCGCGCAGCTCGTGCTCCTCGTAGGTGGATGCGTGGCTGCCCGACAGGATGATGCCCTTGGGCGCGAACTCGCGGATGAAGGCGTCGCTCACGTCGTTCGGGTGGATCTCGCAGAACACATGCGCCTCGCGCACGCGGCGCGCGATGAGCTGGGTGACCTGGGAGCCGAAGTCGAGAATGAGGATCTTGTCGTGCATGGTGCGAAGGGAGAGTGTCAGATCGTCGGCGCAGCTGCGGCCAGTGCCTGGCGCTTGAGACGTGCGCGCTGAAAGTGGCGCAGCGCGATCAGCGTCGAGGCGGCCTGCAGCAGCGCGCAGAAGTAGAACGGCGCGCCGATGCGCCAATCGCCATGCGGCAGGTGCGACACGGTTGCCAGCAGCGGCGCGCCGATGGCCGGCGCGAGCACGGCCATCATGCTATTCAACGAGGCCACAGCGCCGGCGGTGCGACCTTGCGTCGTGGGATCGGCTGCGTTGGAGATGATGCTCTGCATCGCGGCGGTGGATGCGAAGCCGAGCACGTTGAAGCAGATCACCACGAGCAGCATCCAGCCCTCGGTCACCGCGCCACACAGCACGTAGAACACGCTCGACGAAATCAGCCCCATGATCGCCAGCCGCTGCGCCGAGAAGCGCTTGAGCAGCCGACCGAGAAACACGCCTTGCACCAGCACCGACATCAGGCCGATCGCGAACAGCGACCAGCCGTTCTGCGTCGGCCCCCAGCCGAACTTGAAGGTGGTGTAGAGCACCCACGAGGTGTGGGTCATGAACTGGACCAGGCCGCTCAGCGCGATCACGAGCACGAGCGAGCCGACACCCTTCAACTCGGTGAGCCCGCGCAGCGAACTGACGGGGTTGGCCTCGCGCAGCACGAAGGGCTGGCGGCGCTCGGCCGGCAGCGATTCGGGCAGCACGAAGTAGCCGTACAACCAGTTCAGGCACGCCAGCGTGCCGGCCACGAAGAACGGCAGGTGCAGGTTGATACCGCCGAGAATGCCGCCCAGCACCGGGCCGAGGATGAAGCCCATGCCCAGCATTGCGCCGAGCTTGCCGAACGCCTTCGCCCGACCTTCCGGTGGCGTGATGTCGGCCACGTAAGCGTTGGCCACGGCGATGTTGGACTGCAACGCACCGCTGAACAGCCGCACCACCAGAAGCATCCACAACGCCGTCGCCATGCCGGTGATGAAGAAGCTCAGCGCGAACCCACTGAACCCCATCAGCAGCACGGGCCGGCGTCCATAGCGGTCGGACAAGCGGCCAAGAATCGGCGACGCGAAGAAGTTCGCGATGCCGAACGCGATCGTCACGGCGCCGTACCAGAACGCCTGCTCCGACTGCGAGGTCGTGAACGAACCGACCAGCGGCGGCAACACCGGGATGATCAGGCCGATGGAGATCATGTCGATCAACACGGCCGCCATGATGAACGGCATGGCCGCCTTGCGACCGCTGGAAGAACTCGAAGGCTGCATCATTCGCCGGTCATTCCATCCGGTAGTTCGGCGCCTCTTTCGTGATCTGCACGTCATGGACATGGCTCTCGCGCATGCCGGCCGACGAGATCTCGACGAATTCGGCCTTCTCGTGCATGTCGGCCACGCTGGCACAGCCGCAGTAGTGCATCGAGGCGCGCAAGCCGCCGGCCATCTGGAAGATCACCGCGACGACGGAGCCCTTGTACGGCACCTGGCCTTCAATGCCCTCGGGCACGAGCTTGGTGGTGTTCGGGTTGTTGCCGCCGTTGTCCTGGAAGTAGCGATCCGCCGAGCCTTGCTGCATCGCGCCGATCGAGCCCATGC
>JBDUAG010000431.1:0-3965 GCA_040004785.1 Burkholderiales bacterium
CACGACGACCACGGCGTTCGACATGGTGGTGCTGAACAACATCGACCGCTATCAGTTGGCGCTCGACGCCATAGGCCGCATCCCGCGTTTGGCGCACCTTGTTGAGCAGGCCACGCAGCGCTATCACGCAAGCATCGCGCGCCACAAGGCCTACATCAGCGAACACGGCGAGGACTTGCCGGATGTACGCGACTGGCGTTGGCCCGCATGAGTGACGACGCAAACCGGCCCATACTGGCGTTGAACGTCGGCTCGTCGTCGCTCAAGTTCGGCTTTTTCATCGTGGGTACGAACGGAAACCACGTCTTGGACTCCGGCGCAGAGAAAGCCGTGGGCGAGCCGCAGGCAGCGCTGGCCCGCATCGCGCAGCGGATGGAAGCGCGAGGCCTGCCCGCGCCTGCTGCGGTCGGCCACCGCATCGTGCACGGTGGTCCGCAGTGCCGACAACACACCTTGATCGACGCGAACGTCATGCAGCAACTGCAAGCCGCCATCGCGTTCGCGCCCCTTCATGTTCCGCCCGCGTTGGCGCTGGTACGCGCGGCGCAGGCACGCTTCCCCGGCATCGCGCACGTGGCCTGCCTCGACACGGCATTCCATACGGGGATGCCGGCAGTCGCCCGCACGCTGCCCATCCCGCGGGAACTTCGCGCGCTGGGCATTGAACGCTACGGTTTTCACGGCCTGTCGGGTGAATCGATCGTGCGGCAACTCGGCCATGATTTGCCGCCCCGGATGGTGATTGCCCATCTCGGCCATGGCGCGAGCGTCACCGCGGTGGCCCGCGGTGCGTCGGTGGACACCAGCATGGGGCTGACGCCGACGGCGTGGAGTGATCATGAGCACACGCTGCGGCGACATCGACCCAGGCGTGCTGGCGTACGTGGTTCGCGAGCACGGTTATGACGCAGCTCAACTCGAAGCCTTGATCGACGAGCGCTCGGGAATGCTCGGCATTTCCGGCCTCAGTGGCGACTTGCGGGATCTGATCGCTGCTGCAGCTTCGACAGCTGCTTCGAGCGATGACGCGCGGCTGGCCATCACGATGTTCTGCGCGTCCGTGCGCAAACAGATTGCCGCGATGGCGGCCGTACTCTGCGGCGTGGACCTTTTGGTCTTCACAGGGGGTATCGGCGAGAACGATGCCTCGACGCGCGCGTTCATATGCGAGGGGCTCGAGGCACTGGGCATTCACCAAGCCTCCGTGCGTGTGATGCCCGCGAAAGAAGAAGAAGAGATCGCCTGGCAGACGTCCCGATTGGCGACGTGAAGGAGCAGGCTGTCGTGCAAGCGCTTCAGTTTCCCGCGGTCAGGATGCTATGGGCCCGACTCGTCGACGCCAGGCGCCAAGGGTTCCGTTTGCCGCTGCTGGCTGCCTTGGTGATTCTGGGCAGTGCATGGCTGTTCCTGGGGGTCCTGGAGGATGTGGCAACGGGCGACCCATTGGTCGACGTCGATGTCATCGTGCACGGCCTCCTGCAGAAGCTCCGAACGCCGTGGATGGACAGCGCGATGGTCGCGGCGACTGAGTTGGGCGATGTCCAGGTGCTGTTGCCGGTCATCCTGACATCCTTGGCGTGGTTTGCGTGGCGCCGTCTCTGGCGGACATGCCTCTATTGGCTGGCCGGAGTCGGGGTGGCGCAAGTACTCGTCAAGGTGCTGAAGGTCGCACTCCACCGATCGCGCCCGGGTCTGTTCTACGACGGTGTGGAGAGCTTCGCCTTCCCGAGCAGTCACGCCACCATGAGCGTCGTGGCGTATGGGCTTCTCGCCTTTCTGATCTGCCGCAAACAGCGCGCTCCGGTCAGACTGCTGCTCGCCACAACCACTGCTTTTGGCATTGCGCTCATCGCGTTGTCGCGCCTGTACCTCGGTGTGCATTGGGCGTCCGACGTGATTGCCGGTGCGAGTTTCGGTCTGGCTTGGATCGGCGCACTGGCGATGGCGTACAGCTACCGCACCGATGACGATGTGAAACCGAATCAACTCGCCATCGCGGTGGCGGCTGCGCTGCTGGTGAGCGGCACCTGGCACATCGTGCAAAGCCACGCGCGCGACTCGGTGCGTTACGCGCCGCGGTCCGCCCTGGGTGAAAGCGACTC
Source organism: Burkholderiales bacterium (assembly GCA_040004785.1). GTDB lineage: Bacteria > Pseudomonadota > Gammaproteobacteria > Burkholderiales > Burkholderiaceae_C > LMDS01. Next base: position 2,103 of record JBDUAG010000431.1, read on the forward strand.
GGACTGCGCGCGGCCTGCCGTGCTTGCCGCCGAGACTCTTCGATCGAGCCATGCGCTGTCATCCACACCCAGCAGATCGCCGATGTGCTCGACCGTGACATCGGCCGCCGGATACAGGCTCGTGGTGACCGGGTCGAGTGCGTAGTGGCCCTGACGCGGGAATACTGTCGTCAGGTGATCGCCCAGGGTGGCCTTCATCGCTGCCAGCAGCCGCTGCTTGTCATCGACCATCACGTAGTGGCGGGCCGGATGCTGGCGCTGAACCTCATCGAGCATCTGCTCCTTGTGAACGTAGATCAGCACGCGCCCGCCGACCGCGTCCCACAGACCCGAACGCTGCACCTTGCGCGGCTGGAACACCACGTCGCCGTCGGACAGGATCACCGTCGGACCCAAACGGGCGAGGTGGGCAACGACCTCGAGCGCACGCGGATACAGGCGCTCGGCGAAGGGGTAGTCGATCAAAAAGCTCGACATCAGGAGCAGTTGCTCATCGTCGCAGCCGCCGCGTTCGGTATCGGCTCGGTAGCGCTGCAGCGCACCCAGGTAGTCGGCATAGCCGAGTTCGGAACGCAGCGCCTCGAAGGCAGCCCAGTAGCAGGCCGCACTGGCAACGCCGAACGTAGCTTCGAGGTGACCGCGAAGGTCGGCGATGATCCGGTCGTTGTCGAGCAGGGTGTTGTCGACGTCGAGCAGGAACACCACGTCAGGTTTCGTATTCAGACTCATGTCCCTCGCCGGCAGTTCGATTCATTTGCTCCCGGAGCGCCGCCTCCGCTCTTGCGAGCGCCAAGCGCGCGAAGGGCAGGAAGGCAGCCGGGATCGCATCGAGCCAAGGCCGGCCCTGACGCCACGACGCTGCGTCTCCGTTTGAGACGCTCGTCACTCCGGCGCGGCTGCCCCACGTGATCGCCTGCGCTACGAGGTCAAGCAGCGCGGCGAGATGCGGCCGGTTGTCTATGTTGGGAAGTCGAGCTTCGCGATAGGCCACGAGCCACGCGTCCGCGGCATCGATCCATACCTCCGTGATTGCCAGGATCGCTTCTCTGCGAAACGCGGGCTCCGCCACCCTGTCTCTCGAATGTCGCTCCGTGTAGAACCACTCGCCAGCGACGACGAGGTCGGGGAGCATCGTCCAGATCTTTTCCAGGAGCGACTTCGGCGAGGCGCGCTCCGCTGCGAGGCGCGCGACGATCGGTCGTATCTCCTCGCTGAACCGGAACCCTGGCGCCATGAAGAGGCACAGCGCCTCCATCGTGATGAGCGCCTTGGCCTGAAGGAGCATCTCGCTCGGGAAGACGACGCCATGACGCGCCCCGCTCTGGATGACATCGAAGTACGTTCGCGCCAAGCTCTTCTCGGTCACCGTGCTTCCTTCGAACTCGTCCAAGATGCGGTCGTACGCGGCGCGGTAGCCGGCCACGTCGCCGCCCTCCGTGGGCACGGCGAGCGCCAGGAGATGGTGGAACGCCCGCTCCCGTTGCCGACGACCGACTGCCATCCAGTAGGCGAGGAACCGATCGGCTTGGGTGCGACTCATCCGCCCGACCATCCCGAGGTCGAGGAGGACGATTCGGCCGTCTTCGGAGAAGAAGATATTGCCCGGGTGGAGATCGGCGTGAAAGACGCCGTCATCCACGAACATCTTCATCACCATGTCGGCCAGGCGCCGCACCAGGCCCATGCGCGCGTCCTCGTCGAGGAGGGTCACCATGTCCTTCACGCGCCGGCCCCTGACTCGTTCCATCGTGAGCACGCGCTGGCGCGTGTGCGACCAGTGAATGGCCGGGAGATGGATGTCTGGCCAAGCTGCGAAGTTCCGGCGAAACTCGTCCGCGTTCTTTCCTTCCAGGCGAAAGTCGA
>JBDUAG010000432.1:0-3955 GCA_040004785.1 Burkholderiales bacterium
CGATCCGCCAGGGCGTGGGCCTGCCCTATGGCTGCAAGGACGGCGCCTGCGGCTCCTGCAAGAGCAAGCTTCTCGAAGGTCGCGTGATCCACGGCGTGCATCAGAGCAAGGCATTGAGCGCCGACGAAGAAGGCGCCGGCTGGATCCTCACCTGCCAGGCTGCGCCGCAGACCGATGTGATCGTCGAGTCGCGCACCGTGCCCGGCGCCGGAGAGTTCCCGATCCGCAAGATGCCGTCGCGGGTCACGACGATCACGAAGCCGGCGCCCGACGTCGCGATTCTGCAGATGCAGCTGCCGGCGAACGACAAGCTGCAGTACCACGCCGGCCAGTATGTGGAATTCATCCTGCGCGACGGCTCGCGGCGCAGCTACTCGATGGCGAACGCGCCCCACACGCAGGACGACCACCCCGGCATCGAGCTGCACCTGCGGCATCTGCCCGGCGGCAAGTTCACCGATCACGTCTTCACTGCGATGAAGGAGAAGGACATCCTGCGCATGGAAGGTCCGTTCGGCAGCTTCTTTCTGCGCGAGAGCGACAAGCCGATGATCCTGCTCGCCTCGGGCACCGGCTTCGCGCCGATCAAGGCGATCATCGAGCACCTGCAGCACAGCAAGAGCACGCGGCACGCCGAGCTCTACTGGGGCTGCCGCAGCAAGGCCGACCTGTACCTGCACGACTGGGCGGTGCAGGCCGCGGCGTCGATGCCGAACCTGCGCTACGTTCCGGTGCTCTCCGAGCCCAAGCCCGATGACGCGTGGACGGGCCGCACCGGCTTCGTCCACCAGGCGGTGATGCACGACCACCCCAGCCTGATGAACCACCAGGTCTATGCCTGCGGCGTGCCGATCATGGTCGAGACCGCAATGCACGATTTCGTCGTCAAGAGCGGCCTGCCGGACGACGAGTTCTACGCCGACGCGTTCACCTCCGAAGCGGACAAGCACGGCGGATGACCATTGCGATCCGCAACCTGCTCGCCACCGCGCTGCTTGCCGGCGCGACGCTCGCGACCGCGCAACCGATCCGCCTGATCGTGCCCTACCCGTCCGGGGGCCCGCTCGACATCGTCGCGCGTGCATTGGCCGAGAAGGTGCAGCCGGTGCTGGGCACCGTGATCGTCGACAACCGCCCGGGCGCGGGCGGGAACCTCGGCGCCGACATCGCCGCCAAGGCCGCGCCGGACGGCACGACGATCGTGATGGGCGCCGTCGCGACGCACGCGATCAACCCGTGGTTGTTTGCAAAGATGCCCTACGACGCGCTGCGCGACTTCACGCCGATCACCGGTGTGGCGCGGGTGCCGAATGTGCTGGTGATGAACGCGGCGAACGCCGACAAGCTCGGCGTCCGCACGCTCGCCGACCTAGTCAGCTACGTGAAGAAGAACCCGGGCAAGCTCAACTACGGATCGGGTGGCAACGGCAGCGCGGGTCATCTCGCGGGCGAGATGTTCAAGGCCCAGGCCGGTGTGTTCATGGTGCACATCCCGTACGCAGGCGGCAACCCGGCGCAACTGGCGCTGCTCTCGAACCAGGTCGATCTGAACTTCGACAACCTCGCCGCGGCGTCGATCAACATCAAGTCCGGCAAGATGCGTGCGCTGGCAGTGACCACCGGCGCGCGTTCGAGTGCGATGCCGGATGTGCCGACCATCGCCGAGAGCGGCAAGACCCTTGGCCTCGGCGGTTTTGAGATCGACACCTGGTTCGGCCTGTTCGGCCCGGCCAAGCTGCCGGCCGACGTGACGCTGAAGCTGAACAAGGCCTTCGTCGATGCACTGCACTCGCCAGAGCTGAAGGCGCGCCTCGGCACGCTGATGGCCGAATCGCTGGCCTCGTCGCCGGATCAGTTCGGCGCGTTCGTGAAGCGCGAGAACGCAAAGTACGAGAAGGTCGTGAAAGCCAGCGGCGCGACCGTGGAGTGATGCTGCGGCCGGTCGTCAGCCCGGCTCCTTGCGCCGGATGATGCTGGCACGCTTAGCGTCCTCGGGGTACTGAAAGTGGACTTCGCCCTTGCGCCACACGCCGAGCCAGATCATGTTGCGGGTGAACGATTCGTGGTCGGTCGCAGAGAACGGCTGGTCGTGCGTGGTCACGACGCCGGCATACGGATGGTCGAGCTTTTCGAGCGCACCCTTCAATGCTTTGGCCGACAGGTCGCCCTTGGTCTGGAACATCACCCGCAGCATGAGTTGCACGGCGTCGTAGCTCTGTGCAGCAGCCATCAGGGAACTGATCGGCTGCTTGTCGGCGTAATGCCTCAGGCGCGCGATGAACGACGAGCGCCGTTCATTGGACAGATCCTGAATGATCGACTGCGTCATGATGCCGCCCTCGACGGCAGAGCCGGCCTTCTCGAAGACCGACCGAAACGACAACAGCCAGGATCCATAGAGCGGCCCGGCGAACTTCGCCTCGGTTCTGGATTGCGCCATCACGGCGAATTCGGGCCCGACCGTGTAGCCAACGATGACTTCGGCGCCTGCGGCCTTGGCCTGCTGAATATCCGCGACGAGCGAGGTCACGCCGAGATCGAAGCGCCCGACATACACGGGCTTGTGCCCTTTCTCGGCGAGAAAGCCCAGCACGTCCTTGAGCCCGCCCTCGCCGTAGCCGGTCTTGTCCGCCAGCACCGCGACCTTGGTGAACCCGCGCTTGACGATGTCTTCCACCAGCAGGCCCGCCTGAAGTCGGTCGTTCGGAGACATGCGGAAGATGTAGCTCTTGTCGGGCGGGTACTTGGTGGTGATGGTCGAGTTGGTGGCCACCGGCACGATCAGCAGGTGCTTGTTGTCCTGGAACAGATCGAGCGACTTCAACGCCACGCCGCTGTTGCAATAGCCGATCGTGAAGGCGACTTTCTCCTTGAGCACCAACTCTTCGGCGACCTTCCGCCCTTCGTCCGGATTGGCCTTGTCGTCGCGCTCCACGAGTTCGATCGGCCGCCCGAGGTAGCCGCCGACTTCGTTGATCTCCTTGATCGCCAGCTCCGCACCCAAACGAGCACTGTTGCCGAAGTCCTGTGAGCCACCCGTGAACGGGCAGATGAAGCCGACCCGGATCGGCACAGCGGCCGGCGCCGCGCTCGCCTGCGCCCGGGCAGGCACGCAGACGCCGGCCAGCAAACCAACGGCGGCGCCAGCCAGCAGAACGCGCAAAGAATGCTTCATGGAAATCGACTGAGGTGGGAGTGCCGGGCAGCATAGAAGCGCATCCGCGTTGTCCATTACGGGTAAACCCTTGATCTCGTGATGTGGGTCATGCTCGATGGCCCTGCATGCGGGGTGCTCGGCCGAACGCCGGGCCGCCACAATGAGCGCGTCCCGAAAACTACTCACCCCAAGGAGGTTTCCCAAATGACGATCGCGAATCGACTCGCCTGTGTGGCGGCACTGATGGCCTCCGCCGCACTCCTCGGCGGCTGCGAAACGGTCAAGAGCGTGACCGGCTCCGGCTCGTCGCCAGCACCTGCACCGGCTGCCTCGCCGGTGCCGGCACCCGCCCCGGCGCCTGCGGCCAAGGCGCCCGCGCCGGCCCCGGCCGCCGCCGGCGACACGGTGCACGTCAAGGGCGTCGGCGATTGGGAGGGCGACATCACCGGCAAGCCCGCTGCCAACAGCCGCTTCACCAAGCTCACGATCGGCATGCCGATGCGCCAGGCCACCGACCTCGCCGGGCAGCCGACCGATCAGGGCGCCTACATCACGGGCAAGGCCTGGATCCCGTTTTACTTCGGCGGCGACCGCTATCGCCACGAGCTGGTCTACAAGGGTCAGGGTCGGCTGATCTTTGCCGGCGGCTCGGCCGGGGACTGGTCGAACGGCCACCTGATCTGGATCATTCACAACGCCGCCGAAGGCGGCTACCGCTGACGCGGAGCGCCGCCGGTCGCACCCGGGGGCGTTTGGTAAACTCGAACGCTCGTTTCAGACCCGGCGCGGCCCGGTGAC
>JBDUAG010000037.1:0-13363 GCA_040004785.1 Burkholderiales bacterium
CTAGCACCATCGAGGACGTCAACAAGGATGACCCCTCTGATGCCCAGAGCGGGATCGGCCGACTTATGCTGTTCTTCGGGGCCGGCATGCTAGTCGTTCGCCTCCTACTCTCAAAGAGACGCACGCGCTGAGGCCTAACCTGATTTCAGTCTGCCGCTTTGCGAGGCTCGCATTCGCCAAATGCAGACACTCGAATGGCCGCCTCCAAACGCAAGCAGCCTTCTGATCCGCCAGCCGGGGGTACGGCCGCGATCAATGACTGTCACTCCTTCGCCGCGTCATCCTTCAGCTTCAACATCTCGTCGATGACCGCCTGAATCTGCGTCGACAGACCGTCCTGCATGATGCGTGCACGGGTCAGGATCTTCTCGGCCGAATTCTTCACTGTGTTCGCCGAGGTGTTGATCTCCTCGAAGCCCTCGATGTGCTTTCGAATGCGCTCGATGGCCTTGTCGATCTTCTCGAAGCTGGCGGCGTCCTTCTTGTCGTGCGAGGCCGCCTTGACCGACAAGGCGTTCGCGACCATCAGCGCCGCCTCGAGCCACACGTCGTTGTCGTCGTCGTCGGGGTTCCACTTGACGACGATATCGCGGCCGTAGCGTCTGAATGTCGGAATGCTCGCCGGCGCCGTCTTGGTCGAGTGGACAAAGACGCAGACCTCCGCTTGGCGGTTGTTGCGCGCGACGTCGGCCTCCTCGAGCGTACGGTTCAGGTCATAGGAGGTGCTCTCCTTGGCCTCGATGACGATGCGCGCGCCGGCGGCGAGCTTGTCCGGGCCGATCGTGATCACGTAGTCGCCGACCTTGCAGTTAGGCTTAAGGCCGGTCGTGGCACCCGTCTCCTGCAGGATGTCGCCGCCGTCCTGCACCAAGCCGCGCAGGTGCTCTGCGAGAATGTCTTCGAACTCGGTGCCGTGACGCGTGCTCTTCGCAGCCTCTTCGCGGCGCGCGTTCATGCTCTGGATAGCGGAGTCCAAACGCGAGGCGAGGTCGAGTTGCTGACGCAGCATGGTGGTCTGGTACTGCTCCAGCATGCGATGCAATCGCTTGAGCGCCGAGTCCTCGTTGTCGAGCGACAGCTCCGACGTCAGGCTCTTCTGCGCCGACTCGACGCGCGAGACTAGGCGCGACAGAGCCGAGTCCTCCCGGTCCAGGCTGAACTCGCCGACAACAGCCTCCATGTTGCGCGATAACGCGGTGGTAAGGTCGCCGTGCTTGAGCGACAACTCGCCAAGGAAGCGCACCAGCGCTCCCTGCTTGTTGTCCAGGCTGAACTGACCGAGGATCGCCTCGTTCTGTGACTGGACCACGGTGTCGAGCGATCGCTGCAAGGCGCCAACGAGCTGGTTGTCGCCGGCGGGGTCGAGCATGCGGAACAGCTGGCTGTTCTCGCCGACGAACTGGTCGAACACCTTCGAGAGCGTCGCCTGCGCCTCGCCCACTTGGATGCGGACTACGGTGGCCAGGTCCCCATCGGCCGCAGTGAGGCGGTGGACGCGCTCGGTAAAGGCCCCCTGTTTCGGATCAAAGTAGTGCTCGAGCGAGCCAGTAACGCGCTCTTCAAAGCGGCTGCGCCAGGTGTTCAGACGCGTGCCGAGCTCCTCCATGACGCGGTCGCCCTCGCGGCGCAGCGTGTCGCTATCCAAGGTCCCGCGAGCGGCTTTCAGTGCGAGGACGCCAACCTTGAGCGAGGTTACGAGGAAGTTGGTGCGTGCGGGCCCATCTGCATACTCGGACAGCGCCAGCAGTACCTCCGGGTCGGACACGGCGAACGTGACGATCGTGGGCTCGACGCTGGCGGAAGCGAACGACTTGGACTGGATTTCGAGACTGGACGATTGCATCGGCACTCCATGCTGCAGCGTGCAGCGTGTCTCTCGACGGAGCGCCGGCGAGCAGGGTTTATTGCGAGCATACCGGCACCCGCGCAGACGCCACAAGGTCTGAGAAGCTGGCGGCACCACACGGTGCCCGCGTGTCACGCTCACATTGCTCGCGGCATATCGCGGCAACTCCAAATTGCGCTCACTCGATCCCGCTGCAGACTGCGGCATCTTGGGGCGGGGAGCCAAGGACAGCAATCGCCGGATTGCCGCTCTTACACCAGCTTCAATCAGGAAGGCGGGTAAACAATCCCATTTGGGCCTGTCTGTTGCCGATCGCCCTCTCGAACGTCGCACGCCGTTCGGTGGTATCAATCGATCGGGCCATGGCCGCAAGTGCGCAGATTTCGGCATCTGCTGGCTCGTGAACATCAACTCCACTTTTTGAATGGGTCGCGCCATGACCAAGGGATCGGACATTCTGGTTGCCGCACTCGAGAACGAAGGTGTCGAACGCATCTTCGGCATACCGGGCGAAGAGAACCTCGACGTCGTCGAGTCGCTGCGCCGTTCCAGAATCGAGCTCGTGATCACGCGCCACGAGCAGGCCGCCGGCTTCATGGCGGCGACGTACGGCCGGCTCACTGGCAAGCCTGGCGTCTGCATCACGACGCTGGGACCCGGCGCACTGAATCTCACCACCGCTGCCGCCTTCGCGCACGTCGGGGCGATGCCAATGGTGATGATCACCGGCCAGAAGGGCATCCTGACATCACGTCAGGCTCGGTTTCAGATCGTCGACATGGTCGCCGCCATGACGCCGCTGACGAAGCTGGCGCATCAGATCGTTTCCACAGAGACGATTCCCACGCTCGTGCGCGAGGCCTTTCGGGTCGCCCAGGAAGAGCGACCCGGACCTGTGCTGCTGGAACTGCCCGAAGACATCGCCGGTGAGGAGTGCAAGCAAGCCCGCATCGTGCCGCCGCACCCGCTGGAGTTGCCGGTCGCCAGCGCCGCGATGCTCGACCGCGCCGCGCAGATGATCCTCGCGGCCCGGCGGCCGCTGATCATGCTCGGGGCGGCGGCCTCACGGCCGCGCGCGACTGCAGAGCTGGCGAAGTTCGTCCTGCGCACGCGTATTCCTTACTTCACGACCCAGATGGGCAAGGGCACGGTTCCGGGCGGCACCGAGCTCTACATGGGCACCGCCGCGCTGTCGGAGGGCGACTACGTGCACGACGCCATCGAGCAGGCGGACCTGATCGTCGCCATCGGGCACGACACGAGCGAGAAGCCGCCGTTCATCATGAACGACGACCGCCCGCTGGTGATTCATGTGGCGTACCAGCCGGCGACTGTCGAGCAGGTCTACTTCCCGCAGGCCGAGGTGGTGGGCGACATCGCGCAGTCGCTGGGTCTTCTGGCCGACAGGTTGGAAGGCAGGCTGCCTTACGCCGGCGCGCTGCTGCCCCTGCGCGAGGGCATCCTGAGCCACTTGGCCGACCGCGCGACCGAAGATCGATGGACGCCGCAGCGCATCGTGCACGACGTTCGCGCGGTGATGCCCAGCGACGGCATCGTGGCGCTCGACAATGGCATGTACAAGATCTGGTTCGCCCGCAACTACCGGACTCGCGCGGCCAACACGCTGCTGCTCGACAACGCTCTGGCGACCATGGGCGCAGGCCTGCCGCAGGCCATCATGGCCTGCCTGCTCTACCCGAAACGGCGTGTGCTGGCGGTGTGCGGTGATGGCGGCTTCATGATGAACAGCCAAGAGCTCGAGACCGCCGTGCGGCTCAAGGTAAATCTGGTCGTGCTGGTGCTGGTCGACAACGCGTTCGGCATGATCCGCTGGAAGCAGGCGGCAGACGGCTTCCCCGACTTCGGGATGACATTCGGCAACCCCGACTTTGAGCTCTACGCTCAAGCCTATGGCGCCCAAGGCCGCCGTCTGACGGACGTCGGGCAACTGGTGCCGACACTTGAAGCGGCATTTCAAGCCGGCGGCGTGCAACTGATTGCCGTGCCCATCGATTACTCGGAAAACAAGCGCGTTCTCGTCGACGAGTTGCGGAATCCCGAGCGCGTCAAGTTGGGTGCAGATTGACAAGTGAAGCGTGGCCGGCAGCAGGCGTGCATGAACGCCTGAACGTCAGCATCAGTTTAGGTTTGTCCGACACCTGCCCGTCGCGCAAGACGGTGATCGCAGCAGACCGGCCTGAAGGGCAGGTGTTGGACAAACCTCTAGGGAGGAAGCCGCGGCGAACGCTGCGACGGTCGTCGAAGGCTCGACGGTTGTGGGGATTTGACGCAGCGCGTTCGGCGATGGCTTGCATCTGGCATGCGACGATGGCACCGAGGGCAGCGGCTTGGAGGTCGAAACGCCGAACTCCAGTGTCGCGATGCTGTGAGTGACAACTCGCTGGCGCCGCTGAATACCCTCCTGCATTCGACAGAACGAGTCCACTCCGTACCGGCTTGCGACGAGCAAGGGTAGGTGCTGTCTGAGGGATGATCGGCACGCCGACGTTCATGGTGGCGGCGCCCGGATCGCGGGGCGCCCGCGCATCAAGATCTCGACGACGACGAGCAATGGGCGTCCGCAGTGCCAGCAGGTGAAGGTCGGCGCGCGCATCACCGGCTCGGCGGCCGGCGCGCCGATGTTGGCATGCAGCGCTGCACGCGCCGTCATCAGGCAGTCGCGTCGATTGCCGTTGGCCAGCAGCCCAGGGCCAAGTTCTGGATGAAGGTTTTCAACGACCTAGAAGACGCGCGGCGTGGCCGACATCCTGATCGGGGTCACAGGAGGCTTGAAGGGCATGCCCGAGGCGCTGGGTGCGGTGTTCCGTCTGCGGCCAGCATGTTGAACTTCACCGCGCTCGAACTCTAGGTGGCGGAGTACACCCGAACAGGGACGTTCACCAACCCAAAACTCAGCGTCAGCGACGCAAACGATCGTGCGGCCAAAGAGCATCCTACGTCCCGGTGCCAGCGCCAGGGCAAATCAGCCGAGATGGTGCGAGGGGGCTGGCTGTGACGCGAGCGCAACGGTACAGTGGCGCGATGACACCGCCCGCAGAGACCCTCACCATCCGGATCAACGGTGATCAAAGCGTCAGCGGCCTCCTCCTCGCGCCTGCCAAAGCCGCGAACTGCTTCGTCTTTGCACACGGCGCGGGAGCCGGTATGAAACACGCGTTCATGTCCGCGTTCGCCGAGGGGCTCCTCGAGCGCGGTGTGGCGACGCTGCGCTATCAGTTCCCGTACATGGAGAACGGATCAAAGCGTCCTGATGCCCCGAAAGTTGCGCATGCCGCCGTGCGAGCTGCCGCGGCCGAGGTGCGGCGGCGATTCCCCCAGCTGCCCCTGATCGCCGGAGGCAAGTCGTTCGGGGCGCGGATGACGTCACAAGCGCAGGCGCGCGAGCCGCTCCCCGGCGTCGGTGGGTTGGCGTTCGTCGGGTTCCCGTTGCACCCGGCGGGGAAGCCTGCCGTTGACCGCGCGGATCACCTGAAGCAGGTTGACATTCCGATGCTGTTTCTTCAGGGCACGCGAGATGAGCTGGCGGACCTGCAACTGCTGCAGCCAGTGGCGAAGGAACTCGGTTCACTTGCCACTCTGGCACTCTTCGAGGACGCGGACCACTCGTTCCATGTCCGCGCCCGCAGCGGTCAGACGGACGCGCAGGTCATGTCCGCCATGCTCGACTCGTTCGTCGAGTGGGCGGCGAATCGTACATGAGTGATCTCAGGCCGAACGTCGGGGTGTTTCGACGTGCAACGGCGGAGCTGCGTCCTGCGGCCCAGACGTGGACCGTCGCATCGGCTTTCTTTGCTCGCCGAGCTCGTGGATCATTAGCGACAGCTTGATCTGGTTCGCCAGGCAATCGCCACAGGTTCGATCACCCCATGAAGCCGATGCCGAATAGAACGCCGCGCCGCATTGCTCACACTGGGACATGGTCATCGCTCCTGTCGAGACACGAAGGTTGCATGGATTTCGATGCCAAGTCGAGTCGCCTCCTTCGAGATCGCTCCTCTGGGCGGTGGGCATAGGCCATGGCGACTGCCGCTGAACACCCCCTCGCCAAGTACCGGAACAAGCGCGACTTCAACCGGACAAAGATCGACGCACCGGATCGACTCATTCTGGACCTCGACCCAGGCGATGGAACCCCGTGGGCGGCCGCGATGCTGGTGCGATCTTTCTTGCGGGAATTGGAGCTGGAGAGCTGGCTCAAGTCAAGCGGGGGCAAGGGCCTGCACATCGTCGTGCCCGTCACACCCAAGCTCAGTTACGAGATCGTGAAAGCCTTCTGTGACGCCGTCGTCCAGCATCCTTCCCGCGTCATTTCGTCACGCTTCGTCGCCAAGAGCGGACTGGCCAATCGAATTGGCAAGGTCTTTGTCGACTACCTTCGCAACGGGCATGGCGCAACGACAGAGACCGCGTTCTCGGCGCGCGCTCGGGCCGGTTTGGGTGTGTCGATGCCCGTGACGTGGGACGAGTTGCCAACGCTGAAGGGAGGCAGTCACTGGACGATTGCGACCGCGCGCGAGCATCGGTCTTTTCAACGAGCCGATCCGCGGGCAAGCTACTGGACGAAGCGCGAGACCCTGACCGCGGCCATAAAGGTCCTCGGGTTCAAGGCGCCGCAGCGTACGCAGGCTTGAGCCGTGCGCATAGCCACCTGGAACATCAACAACATCAAGCTGCGGCTGCCTGTGCTGCTGGCCTGGCTGGATGCAACCAAGCCGGACGTCGTCGCGTTGCAGGAACTGAAGTCGACGACGAACGACTTTCCGACGCGAGAGCTCGAGCAAAGCGGCTATGGCGCGCTGGCCGTCGGCCAGAAGACATGGAACGGTGTGGCGCTTCTGGCGCGCGACGTTGAACCGATTCCGGTCCGCCAAACCTTGCCGGGCGATCCGACCGACAAGCAGGCCCGGTACCTCGAGGCTGCTATCAACGGGGTCATCGTCACCTCGATTTATGCGCCCAACGGCAATCCCTGGCCTGGAGACAAGTTCGCCTACAAGCTGGCCTGGGTCGAACGCTTGACCCGGCACGCGGCTGAGCTGCTTGCGTCCGGCCACCCTGTGGTGCTCGCTGGCGACTACAACGTCGTGCCGACACAGAGGGACATCTACGTCTCCTCCTCATGGGACGACAACGCCTTGATCCAACCCGAGGCGCGTGCGGGATTCGAGAAGCTCCTGAAGCAAGGCTGGACGGACTCGGTTCGCGAGCAGCATCCCAAGGAGCCGATGTACACCTTCTGGGACTATCGACGCAATCGATGGGCACGCGATGCCGGATTGCGTATCGATCACGTGCTCGTAAGCAAGGTGCTGAAGCCAAGGCTTCGAGGTGCAGGGGTTGATCGTGCTGTCCGAGCGATGGAGGGTGCCAGCGACCACGCGCCGGTTTGGATCGACCTAGCGGATTAGTCGGAAAGGTTCAATGGAGCTGCGGATCGACAGATGGCGGCCTGCAACCCTAGGAAGAACCAATCTTCGGTGTGCGTTGTAGAGGGAAATATATGGGTCATTTCAACCGGGGCGTTCTTTTGCTCCGGACGCTCAGCTGACGGCGGCGAGCGCTCCGCGGTCGAAGGACCCTTTGAACATCGCACCCTTTGAGACGGGACCCTTGGGGGTGTGTGCAGCACGGCTCTATGGCTAAGTGGCGATCTCATAGCGATCGTTCCGGCAGAGCTAACGCGGTTGCCGGTGCGACCCACTATCCCAAAAGCCGCTGCTGATGACCGGTTGATCTTGGCTGAGACAGGCCGGCATCGCCCGCGCGGCTTAGTTGCCAGTGCGAGGCAGGGAGCGCTGCGTACTTGCATCATCCTCTGATGCTTCGTTCTATGATCCTCGCCGCCACACAAACGAGGCCTCGGCCCACCCCGCCGTCCATGCGAAACATGATTGACGTCAGTTCCTGGCAGGGCGCCTTGACCACGCTGTTCGGTCTGGTGCTCGTCACGCTCGTGGCCGTCGGCATCCGTCTGCTCGTGATGCAGGCCGTCCAGCAGCGACGCGAACGCGCGAACCGTCAAATCAACGAGCGCCTGAAGACGCTTATCTCTGCGTACAAGACCCTCGGTGGTTCCTTCACGGGCAACCTGAGCGTCGATCCGAGCCACATGCGCGAGCTCAGGGCAGCCCAAGGGGGTCGCGAAGACCGCGACCCGGTGGGTTCTGGATCCGACCGCAGGCGTCGCCTGCGTGATGCCGTCGAGGCTGCGCTGTCGGACGTCATATTGCTGGGCACGCCCGATCAGGTGCGCTTGGCGGCCACAGCAGCCAACGACATGGTGGCCGGCCGCAGTGTCGAGACGGCGGCGCTGGTCGTCTCGCTGCGGAGCTTCATCCGTGAAGTGCTGGACCTCGATGTGATTTCGGGCGACGTGTCGATCCCAAAGCAGGGTCCGCTCCGGCCAATCGCTGCGGGCTCACGCAACGGCCGAGGCGATCGCAGCACCAACGCCGTCGGCGCTGCCGGTCCGAGAGCAAGCCAGGGCGGCGGCATCGGAGGGCCGGACGCAATGCACGAGTTGAGCGCAGATGCTGGGGGAACAGCGCCTTCGACGACCCCCTGACAGCGGCCCCACCTGCCGCTTCAAGACGCGCCTGCAGCAACACGAGCCCGAAGCCGCCGCACGGATGCGCTCGTCGGCAGCGAATTCTCGCGGCGGGCATGTAGCGCACCGCCTGCCAAGGGGCTTCAATGGAAGAGTCCATTGAATGTGGTCAGCCACCGTGCAGGGTCGCGGCCGCGCGGCCACAGCGCTGCCCGGGCAGGCCGATGTTTGGCATCATGCTGCACGCTACAAGCCCCCCGCCCCATGCACCCACCACCCTGCTCAGAGTCGTCCCGCCGTTCCGTCAGCCGCGCATGGGCCCGCTGGCGCATCGCAGTGCCGTGGGCGCCGATGCTGCGAGTGCTGGTGGTGCTGACGGCGGTGACTGCGGGAATGGCCGCGAGCGCCGTCACTGACACGACGGCAGCGGTGTCGAACCAGCAGTTCCAGATCCGTCCTGTCGACGACGCCTGGCGCACCAGCTTGCCGCGGGATGCCAACGCTGCCACGCAAGCCTATATGGACCGCCTGCCGGCGGCCGTGGTCGCGCGTTCGAATGCGTATTTCGAGGGTGGCTACTGGCTGCAGCTGTGGAACTTCCTGCTAGGCCTTGCCATCTCGCTGGCCATCCTGGGCGGGCAGCGCTCGGCCCGCGTGCGCGACTGGGCGCAGCGCGTCGGCCGCAAGGCCTTCTTCCGCGACGCGCTGTATGGCGGCTTATTCGCCATCGCGGGCTGGCTGCTGTCGCTGCCGCTGACGATCTACCAGGGCTACTTTCGCGAACACACCTACGGCATGGCCACGCAGACCTTCGGCCCCTGGTTCGTCGAACAGCTGATCGGCCTGGCCGTGAGCATGTTGGTTACTGCCCTCGCGGTGGGCGCGCTGTATGCGGTGTTTCGGCGCAGCGGCGAGAGCTGGTGGCAGTGGGGCACGGTCACCACGATGGGCCTGATCACGCTGGCAATGCTGGTTGCCCCGGTCTGGATCGATCCGCTGTTCAACACCTACAAGCCGGTCGAGTCCGGCCCCGTCAAGGACGCCGTGCTGACGATGGCGAATGCCAATGGCGTGCCGGTTAGCAACATCTATGAATTCGACGCCTCGCGTCAGACCACCCGTGTCAGCGCCAATGTGTCGGGCATCTTCGGCTCGGCCGCCGTACGCCTTAACGACAACCTGCTGCGCCGCACTACGCTGCCAGAGATTCGCGCCGTCATGGGCCACGAACTGGGCCACTACGTGATGAACCATGTGTACAAAGGCATCGGCGAGTTCGCGCTCGTCGTCTTGGCCGGCTTCCTCTTCGCAAGGTGGGGCATGGATCGCCTGCTGACCCGTTACGGCGCGCGGCTGGGCCTGCGCGGCGTGGCCGATGTGGCCAGCCTGCCGTTGCTGACCGCGGTGTTGTCGGTGTTCATTTTTGCGGCCACTCCTATCACCAACACCCTCACTCGCACGCAGGAGACCGAAGCCGACCGCTTCGGGCTGAACCTGGCCCGCGAGCCGCACGGCGAAGCCGAAGTGGACCTGAAACTGACCGAGTACCGCAAGCCCGACCCCGGACCGGTCGAGGAATTCGTCTTCTTCGACCACCCCAGCACCCGCTTTCGCATCCACGACGCGATGCGATGGCGTGAGGCCATGGGCACGCCCTGAACCGAACGCCGCCTGAGCGTAAGTTGTACGCCCTCGCTGAACTCTACGTTAGGCGTCGAAACATGAACCGACTTCTTCTCCTATTCGCCGCCTTGGTCTGTTCCTCTTCGGCGTACTCGCAGGCGACGAAGTTCGAAGGGGCGTGGAACGTCACCATGGTCTGCCCGCCTCACAACGACGACGACGAGGCCAAAGGCTATACGCATCGGTTCCGGGGGGAAGTGGCCGGTGGCGAGTTCAGCGCCACGCACGGCCAAGAAGGCGAACCGGGTTGGCACTTCTTGCGTGGTCAGATCAAGGCTAGTGGCAATGCAACCCTTCGGCTTGATGGAATCGTCAACAACCCAAGATACGCCATCAACGACGCACCCCGTGGAAAGCAGTACTCCTACCGGGTAAAGGCCCACTTCGACGAGACGAGTGGTTCTGGTCAGAGGCTTACCGGGCGGGTATGCGAGTTCACTTTCAGTCGCTAGGCATGGCGTCGCTGCGTGAGCGGACGCCTTGCACCAAATTCTTCCATCTGTTTACCGAGAGCCAGGGAAGAAGATTGCCTTACATATCCCCAGGGGGCGGAGTCGCAGCCCAGCCCGCGATGCGAAAGCCATTCCGCCCACTTTTCACGCCAACGTGCAGCATATGGTGTGGGCTCCCCGCGTTCGCGGGATGTCCGACGCCACAAGCCTTGGAAGAATCGAGGAATGAAACCCTCCAAAGAGTTCGCTTTCAAGGAAACTTCGTTCTTCGAGTGGGATTCTGAGCCCGCCCTAGAGCGCCCCAGTGAGTTTGCTCCCTCGACCCTTTCATTTGCACCGCTGCCGGCGCGTCGACCCAAGGTTCGATCGCACTGGCTCAGCGTCGCCCTTGTCGCCGGCATCGGCACGCTGGGCGTCGGCACCGCACTGCTGTACGGGCTGGTGCATATGCTTCACGCTTGATCGTCGCACGGCCGCTCGGCACGGAGTGGCCATCGCGCAACGAACGCCGGCTCTGGGGCAAACCCGACGCTGGGCCAGCCTATGCCGCAGGGCAACTGCTTAGTTTGCCGCAACACGCTAGTTCGCGGCCAGTCATCACTGCGGCAATCGCGCAGGAATTGGGGTGTTGTCCTACATCCCGAACGTTGACTCAACCGACTTCAGCGCTCAATACTGCCCGCATGGACTCAACAATGCATCACCGAGAACTCTTGTCTTCATCGTGGCGTGCGTTCCGAGCGCATACCGTTCCAGACGACACGCCTCCTCCGGAGATCGATCCCGGCCCTCCGCCGCTCGAGGAACCGCCGAAGCCGCCAGTGACGGACCCCGGTCCGCCCGTGCAGCCCCCGATTCGAGCCACGCGTCCCCGCCGCTCGAAGGTTGACGAGGCCGAGGACGAGAGTGATCCAGCGATGTTGCCCGTTCAGCCCGATGGCGGGCCGATACCCGCGGACTTGCCCGATGACCCCGAAGGGGAGCGCGTGGTGGTTCCCGTGGCTCGCGCCGCCTAGCCGTCGGCGGACTCAGCCGAGCGGGCGTTGCGATGACACTGATCGGATGACGCGGCGACTATTCAGCTCGCTGCCTGCTTCGTGGCGGCTTCCCTCTTCGGGACCGCCGCGTCGGCGCAGATCTTCCCCGGTGTCCTGGACGACGCGAAAGTCAAGCCGATCGTCGCGCCAATCGCTGGATCAGCGGCCGAGGTGGCCGCTTCTACGGCGACACCCGCACGGGTTGCGCCGTCTGAAGCCGACTCCCCGAGGAGTTTCGCAATCCCGGCACCCGAGATCTTTGGTTTCGATTTTCCCCTCAATCGCTACAAGCACCTGACGAGCGGCACCGCCGACTACGAAGTGAGCCGCACATCGATCCGGCGGAACCTGCGCGGCCCGTGGGTGACCGACAACGATCCTTTCGAGGTGAACCAGGTCGCCACTACCTCGGTGTCCCCGGGTTGCTCGTGACCACTTGGCCGCCGGGCGGCACCCGCCACGCCTGCACCCACCGCGAACGCGACGAGGAACCGCGGGGAGGGTGCGATTGGCAGTCCCTACAAGCGCGCCCGCAGCTTCAAGGCATCCGCTGTGGCGGCACCGGATGCTGTGTTGTCGAAGACGCCCCAGTGCTCGGTGCCCGCGGGGAACTGCTTCATTGCCTGGGCTTGCGCGTCCAGCCATGCTTCCTCGTAGGGCGAGTAGTAGATGCGTGGCGACCCGTGCCATCGGTGATAGACCACCGCGCCCGCACCGTCACCCGCTGGTCCCAACCAGCCGCCGGGCCTCGCCGCGGCAGGTGCCCGCGCGGGATCGGCCGCAACTCGTCCGACGCGGAGCGCTGCAAGCAAGCCATCCACACGGGGTTCAAACCAGCTCGCATGGCGTGGTTCGCAAACGATGGCTCCCTCGAACAAGGTGGCGAGCAGGCTGAAGAACGTGCGCACCGGCCTGGATTCAAATGGCATCGACGGCGGCAGTTGAATCAGCAGGACGTGCAGTCGGTCGCCCAAGCCGGATACCTCGTTTACGAACTGCTGCAGTGGAATGCGGGCAGCGCGAAGTTGCCTGTCGTGCGTTATGAGTCGGGGGATCTTTACCGCGAACCGAAAATCTGGCGGTGTTTCTGACGCCCAGCGCGCGTACACCTCGCGTCGATGAGATCGATAAAAGGAGCTATTGACCTCGACGCATTTAAAGACACGCGAATAGCGTGACAGGTGGCTTCCGCCGCCGGGAAAAGAAGCCTTGGTGTCTCGCGGAATTCCCCACCCTGCGGTACCGATCCGGATTGAGGGATCCGTTGCGTCGCCCTCTGTGGTCATGGGTGCGTCCTGGGCATGCGTGGTCTGGTCGGTGGGATGGGTCGGCAGCGCGAATTCACGTTTGCGTTGCCCTCGACGGAGCCGTTCGTCGTTAGGCCGGGACATCCTGCGTGATGCCGTTCCTTCAACCGGTCTGGCCTACAGTCAGCCGGTTAGGTCAGCCATTAAGCCGCTGCCCCCTTTTGCGTGCGCAGCTTCCAAGGCGGCGCATCCGAGTAGCGCAACATGCGTGTTGGCGTGTCTCCGTCCGACACCATCGCGACACCGTGCGATCACCGCTTCAGTTTCCGGTAGGCCCGATCACTTTCGGTGGCCCGCGATGTATCGACCACGCCGCGCTTGATGTCGGCGTTGCCCTGAGCGATTCGAGCGTCCTGGACGCCATCGGTCACGCCGGCCGTTTCGTCGCGCTCGTGCGGGAGCTTCAGTTCTTCGCGGTCCTGAGCATTCCGAATCACGACGCGGTTGCCCCGCTGCTTGGTCTTGACGAC
>JBDUAG010000433.1:0-3946 GCA_040004785.1 Burkholderiales bacterium
CAGTTCAGTGTGCAGGCGATCGACGTCGGCACGCGCCTCGGTGATCTCCTGCTGCGCCATCTCGGCCATGTCCGTGTCGGCGAGCATTTCCTGCGCATCGGCGAGATCGCGTTCGCGCTGCTCGAAGCGCCGAAACTTCTCGACCAGACCGGTGATCTCGGCGTGTTCGCGCGTCAGTTCGCGGAAGCGCTTCATATCGCGCGCGATGGCCGGGTCGCCCAGTGTCGCGTCGAGTTCGTTCAGGCGCAGTGCGAGGCGCTCGAATTGCTGGCGGAGAGAGTCTTTCATGCGGAAACCGGAAACAGATCAACGACAAGACAGCAAGCGCATCGGCGCGCTGTCGGCGGCGGGAGGTCGCCGCTAACGCTGATCGTCCGCTGGCAAACGCGTGCTCTGGCGCAGGAACAACCGCGACACCGTCTGCGCGAGCCGCGCGCGGTGTTCGCCATCGGCCGCATGCAGCTCGGCGAAGGTGCCGTGCAGCATCTTCTGCGTGAGCCCGCGCGATAGGGCCTCCAGCACCGCATCCACATCCTCGCCCTTCGCGAGCATTTTGCGGGCACGCGCAATCTCGGTCGCGCGCCAGTCGTCGGCCTGTGTGTGCAACGCCTGGATCAGCGGCACCGAACCGCGCTGGTCCAGCCAGTGCACGAAGCTCTGCACGCCGGTCTCGATGATCGCCTCGGCCTGCTCGACGGCGGCCTGACGCTTCTCGCTGCCGGCCTGCACCAGCGTCGCGAGGTCATCGACGGTATAGAGGTACACGTCGGAAAGGCGCGCGACTTCGGGCTCGATGTCACGTGGCACCGCCAGATCAACCATGAACATCGGGCGCTTGCGGCGCAACTTCAGCGCGCGCTCGACCGCGCCCAGGCCGATGATCGGCAGCGAGCTCGCCGTGCACGAGATCACGATGTCGAACTCGGCCAGCCGCGCGGGCAAATCGGCCAAGCGCAAGGCCTCGGCGCCGAAACGGCCGGCGAGCTTCTCGCCGCGCTCCAGTGTGCGGTTAGCCACCGCCATCGCGCGTGGCGTGCGTGCGGCAAAGTGCGTCGCCACCAGCTCGATCATCTCGCCGGCACCGACGAACAGCACCTTGGTCTGGCGCAAGTCCTCGAACAGCTGCGATGCCAGCCGCACCGCGGCCGCGGCCATGCTGATCGAATGCGCGCCGATCTCGGTCGAGCTGCGCACTTCCTTCGCGACCGCGAACGAGCGCTGGAACATCTGGTGCAGCGTGCCGCCCAGCGTGCCGGCGGTTTCGGCCTCACGCACCGCCTGTTTCAGCTGGCCGAGGATTTGCGCCTCGCCGAGAACCATCGAATCGAGGCCGCTGGCGACGCGGAACGCATGGCGTGCCGCGGCGCCGCCTTCGAGCACATAGGCGTGCTCGCGCAAGGTATGGCTGGCGACGCCGCCGATGCCAGCGAGCCAATCGACGGCCGGGTTCACGAGACCGGGGTTGGCGCCCACGTAGAGCTCGGTGCGGTTGCAGGTGGAGACGATCGCGACCTCGCTGACCCGGGCCAGCCGCTCGCGAAACGCATGCAGCGTCGGTGCCAATTGCTCCGGCGTGAACGCAAACCGGCCGCGCAAATCGAGGGGCGCGGTGGTGTGGTTCAGGCCGAGGGCGAAGACGCTCATGTCCGGAATTATAAAATCGATGGGTTTGGCGCGCGTTTGCGCCGTGTCAAACCCTGCAAAGGACACTCATCTGGGCCCCCTCGACGCCATCTGGCACCTGTTGAATCTCTTCGGCCCCGCCGCCGGCCTGGCCTTGATCACGCCCGCGCTGGCCAAGCTGCTGTGGCGGCGCGATCTGAAAAGTGTGGGCTGGGCGCGACTCAGCCTCTGGGTCTTCGCCGGCTGCGCGCTGGTCACCGTGGCCGGCCTGATCGTCTTCGGGCACGACGGCAAGATCGCAACCTACGCCGCGATGCTGGGCGTCTGCACGCTCACGTTGTGGTGGTTCGGGTTCGTGTCCAAATCGCGCTGAAGCACCTCGCCGCGCAGCGAGTGCGTATTGACCGCCGTGATGGTCACATCGACCATCTGCCCCTTCAGCCGTGACGCGCCCTTGAAGTTCACCATGCGGTTGCACTCGGTACGGCCGGTCAGCTCGGTCGCATCCTTGCGCGACGGCCCTTCGACCAGCACGCGCTGTACGGTGCCCAGGCGCGAATCGCTGATCGCCTTCGCGCTCTCGGTGATCGCCTTCTGCAGCACGTGCAGGCGCTTCATCTTCTCGATCTGCGGCGTGTCGTCGGCCAGCGCGGCGGCCGGCGTGCCCGGGCGCGGGCTGAAGACGAAGCTGAAGCTGTCGTCGAAGCCGACGTCGTTGATCAGCTTCATCATCGCCGCGAAGTCGGCCCCGGTCTCGCTGGGGAATCCGACGATGAAGTCGCTCGACAGGCTGATGCCGGGCCGCACCGCGCGCAGCTTGCGCACAGTGCTCTTGTATTCCATCACGGTGTAGCCGCGCTTCATCGCCATCAGGATGCGGTCGCTGCCATGTTGCACCGGCAAATGCAGGTGGCTCACCAACTGCGGCACGCGGGCGTAGACATCGACGAGGCGTTGCGTGAACTCGTTAGGGTGGCTGGTGGTGTAGCGGATGCGCGCGACGCCGGGGATCTCGGCCACTGCTTCGATCAGCAGCGCGAAGTCGGCGATGTCCGCGCTGCGGCCCATCGCGCCGCGGTACGCGTTGACGTTCTGGCCGAGCAAGGTCACTTCCTTCACGCCCCGCGCGGCGAGGGCGGCGACTTCTGCGAGCACGTCGTCGAACGGCCGCGAGACCTCTTCGCCGCGCGTGTACGGCACGACGCAGTAGCTGCAGTATTTGGAGCAGCCTTCCATGATCGAGACGAACGCGCTAGCGCCATCGACGCGCGCCGGCGGCAGGTGATCGAACTTCTCAATCTCGGGAAAGCTGATGTCCACCTGCGGGCGCGATTGCGCAACGCGCTGGTTCAGCAGCTCGGGCAAGCGGTGCAGGGTCTGCGGCCCGAACACCACATCGACATAGGGCGCGCGCGCGATGATGGCCGCGCCTTCCTGGCTCGCGACGCATCCGCCGACGCCGATCAGCACGCCCTTGGCCTTGAGGTGCTTGACGCGGCCAAGGTCGCTGAAGACCTTTTCCTGCGCCTTCTCGCGCACCGAGCAGGTGTTGAACAGGATCAGGTCGGCCTCGTCCACATTGGTGGTCGGCTCGTAGCCTTGCGCGGCACGCAGCACGTCGGCCATCTTGTCCGAGTCGTACTCGTTCATCTGGCAACCGAACGTCTTGATAAAGACCTTCTTCACGGCTTGATCCAGGTGCGCGTGTTCGGGTCGAAGCTCCAGGCTTGCGCTTCGTCCAACGTCTTCGGCCAAGGCTGCACTGCGGCTTCGTCGGGCGTGAGAACCCAGACCTCCTTCACGCGATCGCTGCCGAGATCGAACGTGTAGTGCACCAGCATCTTCGCGCCGACGATGCCGGGCGTCATCAGGTTCATGTTGTCTGGGCCGCGCACGCGGGCGCCGGGTGCAAGTTGCGTGACGCGGCCGTTCAACAGGATCGTCGGGTAGTCGCCGAAGACCATCGCGCCGCGCAGTGTGTTCGGTGGGAAGGCGCGCAGCATCTGGGCCGAGGCTGTGGCATGGACACTGGCCGCGAAGACGATCACGGCGGCCAGGGCACAGCGGTACATGGTGTTCATCCAGTGGCTGTCGAAGTGGAACGAGGCGCGAATTTTACCGCGAGGCCCCGCTGCCGTACGATGCCGCATCGCCGCGTCGAACGCGGCCTGCTGGGGGCGGAGCAACCATGTTCGGCATCGCCGACTACCCCTCTTTCGTGATCGCCGTGATCGTCTTCCTGCTGATCCCGGGGCCGGGCAACCTCGCGCTGATCACGTCGACCGGCAAGGGCGGGCCGCGCGGTGGCTTCGGCGCGATCTTC
>JBDUAG010000434.1:0-3946 GCA_040004785.1 Burkholderiales bacterium
GCGCGACGTGCAAGGCCGCATCAACCTGCTGGGGCTGGCGGGAGCGAAGGGCGATGCCGCTGTGGCATCGGCGCCCGCGTCCGCCGCCAGCGGCGCCGCGGGCAAGGCCGATGCGGCGCCCTGGCAGGCCAGCCTCGACGCGATCGAGCTCACCGATGCGCGCGTGCTCTGGAACGACGCCGCCGTGCAACCCG
The DNA here is from genome assembly GCA_040004785.1 of Burkholderiales bacterium. Taxonomy (GTDB): domain Bacteria; phylum Pseudomonadota; class Gammaproteobacteria; order Burkholderiales; family Burkholderiaceae_C; genus LMDS01. The sequence continues at coordinate 195 of JBDUAG010000434.1, forward strand.
CGGCCGCGTTGCAACTCGACGGGCTGACGCTGACGGCCAAGCAGATCGCGTGGCCGATCAGCCGCCCGATCGCGCTGGCCGTGAACGGCGCACTGCGCCCGCAGACCGCGGCGGCATCGGCCCCCGAGTCTGCCGAATTCCATGTTGAAGGGCCGGTGACCGACCGCGACGCCAAGCTCAAGCTCGACGTGAAGGGTTTGTCGCTCGTGGCGTTCGCACCGTATCTCGCCCAGTCGATGACGCCGAGCGTGGACGGGCAACTGGCCGCGCAGGCCGAGCTCGACTGGTCGGGCGCGGCCGATGCGCCGCGCCTCAAGCTCGCGCTGGACAGCGCCACGCTCGACACGTTGAGCTTGCGCGACGGCAGCGGCAAGACGGCGCAGGAAGCCGTGGCCCTGAAGCAGCTCGCGCTCGCGGGCATCGAGGTCGATCTGCTGGCGCGCACGGCCGTGCTCGGCAGCGTCAAGCTGCAGCAGCCGAGCGTGACCGTGGCGCGCGAGGCCGACGGCCGGCTCAACCTGCAGCGCTGGTTGGTGGTGCCGACCGGCGCAGCGACGGCCCCGGCCGCGCCAGCCGCTGCAGCCTCGAGCGCGGCATGGCGCGTGCAGGTGAAAGACCTGCTGCTCGATGCCGGCCAAGTCAGGTTCAGCGATGCCAAGGCCGGCAGTGCCAAGCAGCCGCTGCGCGTCGACATGGGCGCGGTGCGCCTGGCGGTGCAAGGCCTCGAATGGCACGGTGACCGCGCCACCGCGCCGGGCAACGTGCAGCTCAGTGCGCGCGTCGGCGCGCCGACGCCGCCGCGCGAGAAGCCGCGCGCACTCGCTGGCGGCATCGACTACAAGGGCCGCGTCGGCCTGGAACCGCTGCTCGTCAGCGGCAAGTTGCGCGTCGAGCGCTTTCCGGTGCAGCTGTTCGCACCGTACTTCGCCGACAAGGTCCGGCTTTCGCTGCTCAGCGCCGAGGCCGGCTACAAGGGCGACGTGAGCGTGCGCACCCTGCCGGCCGGGCTCGATGTGAGCGCCGCCGGCGATGTGCTGCTCGGCGGCGTGCATGTGGCGACCTTGCCCGATGCGTCCGCACCGGCGAGCGCCAACAACACCGACGAACTGCTGAGCTGGCAGGCTTTCGCGCTGACCGGCGTGAAGTTCGCGATGAAACCCAAGGCGCGGCCGCAGCTCGAGATCGCCGAAGCCAGGCTGAGCGACTTCTATTCGCGCCTCGTCGTCACCGAGCAGGGCCGCTTCAACCTGCAGGACGTGGCTGCCGCGCCGCCCGGCGAGGCAGCCAGCGCACCCGCATCGGCAGCGGCGTCCGCGCCGGCCGCCCCGGTCATCGAGACGGCTGCATCGGCCGCGAGCGCGCCGGTGGCGGCCGATGCCGCGCCGCTGCCGATCGATATCAAGGTCGGCGTCACGAAGCTGGTGAACGGGCGGGTCGACTTCAGCGACCACTTCGTGCGGCCGAACTACAGCGCCGCGTTGACCGAACTCAACGGCCAGCTCGGCGCATTCAGCTCGGGCAGCCGCGATGCCGCCACGCTCGAGCTGAAGGGCCGCGCCGCGGGCACCGCGCTGCTCGAGATCAGCGGCCAGCTGAACCCGACTGCACGCCCGCTCGCGCTCGACATCAAGGCCAAGGCGACGGACCTCGAGCTCGCGCCGCTGTCGCCCTACGCGGGCAAGTACGCCGGCTACGCGATCGAGCGGGGCAAGCTGTCCATGGAAGTGGCCTACAAGATCGACGCCGATGGCAAGCTCGATGCGCGCAACCAGGTCGTCCTGAACCAGCTCACGTTCGGCGACAAGATCGAATCGAAGGACGCGACCAAGCTGCCGGTCCTGCTCGCGGTCGCGCTACTGAAAGACCGCAATGGCGTGATCGACATCAACCTGCCTGTCAGCGGCAGCGTCAACGACCCGAAGTTCAGCGTCGGCGGCATCATCATCAAGGTCATCATCAACCTGCTGGTGAAGGCGCTCACGTCGCCGTTCGCGTTGCTCTCGGGCGGCGGCAGCGACGACCTCAGCGTGGTCGAGTTCGAGCCCGGCACCGCGCTGATCACGGCTGGGGGCACGGGCGCGATCGACAAGGTCGCCAAGGCGCTGACGGAGCGGCCGGCGTTGAAGATGACGGTCACCGGCGCTTCCGACCCGGTCGGCGAGCGCGATGCGTTCCAGCACGCGGCGATCGAGGCCCGGCTCGCCGCCGAGGCGCGCCGCGAGGGCCTGCGCGCCGGCGCGCCGACGGCACCGGCCTCCGCGCCTGCCGCACCGCCGGCGCTGCCCGCGCCCGAGCACCTGCGCCTGCTGACGCAGCTCTACAAGGACACCGACATCCCGAACAAGCCGCGCAACGCGCTCGGCTTCGCGAAGGAGATCCCGCCGGCCGAGATGGAGGCGCTGCTGAAGACACGCACGCCGGTCACCGACGACGCGATGCGCGAACTCGCGTTGCAGCGTGGCCTGGCTGTGCGCGACGCGCTGATCGCGAAGGGGCTGACGAGCGAACGCCTGTTCCTCGCCGCGCCCAAGCTGCGCGCGGCGGCCGAAGACACCGCCACTTGGACGCCGCGCGTTCAGCTCTCGCTCTCGACCAATTGAACGGCTGAAGCCTGTGCCGCAGCCTCCGACCAATCACTTTCACGACGCGGCCCAGCAGGCAACGGCGCGCGCAGTGCTGGCCGAGGTCGTGGCGCCGAAGGTCGAGAAGTTCAAGAAGACCTTTGCGAGCCGGGTCCTGCCGGCCTGATCGGCGCTGAGCTAAGGGGCGAGCCGCTCGCGCACCCAGGCGGCGCCGTCGCGCCGATAGCGCAGCCGGTCGTGCAGCCGCGATTTGCGGCCCTGCCAGAATTCCCAGCGGTCGGGCACCAGCCGGTAGCCGCCCCAGTGCGGTGGCCGCGGCGGGCCGCCGGCAAGCAGGTGGGGCAGAAACTTCGCGCCGAACTTCGCCACGTTCGCGACCAGCACTGCGCGCGATGCAATCACCTCGCTCTGCGGCGAGGCCCAGGCGCCGATGCGCGAATCGAGCGGGCGCGACGCGAAGTAGGCATCCGATTCAGCCTCGCTGACCTTCTCGACCGTGCCTTCGACACGCACCACACGCTCGAGCTCGACCCAGTGAAATTGCAGCGCAGCGAACGGTTGCTGTGCCAGTTCGCGGCCCTTGCGGCTCTGGTAGTTCGTGTACCAGACGATGCCGCGCGCATCGACGCCCTTGATCAGCACGATGCGTGTCGAGGGTCGCCCGTCCGCAGCGGTCGTGGCCAGCGTCATCGCATTCGGCTCGGGCAGCTTTGCGGTCAACGCCTGCTCGAGCCAGGACTCGAACTGCGCGGTCGGGTCGGTGTGCGAGGCCGACTCGTCGAGCTCTGCGCGTTCGTAGGACTTGCGAAGTCGGGACAGGTCATCCATGCAAGGGAGTATAGAAAGCTCGCGTTCGCCGTACCTTGCGTCAGCTTGTGTACGGGGAAGGCCTTAGGTAAAGCCACCACTATCTCAAACCGCTGGCTGATTCCATTCTTGCGACTTCTGTGGCAGCGCACCATGACTCTCAATCGACAAGGAACGGAATGAATTCGCGGCCCGCGGTGATCGTGCTCGCGGCCGGCAGGGGCTCGCGCTTCCTGGGGACCGACCACAAGCTCGCGCAGAGCCTGGGGAGCCTCACGGTGCTCGGCACCACGCTGCGGCAAGCGATCGCGAGCGAGCTGCCGGTGGTCGTCGTCACCACCGAGGCGCTCGCCGATGTAGCGC
>JBDUAG010000038.1:0-13335 GCA_040004785.1 Burkholderiales bacterium
GAAGCCGAAGCTGTCGCCGGTGCGCCAGGCCGACCAGGCCAGGCTCTCGACGAAGTCGGCCAGCACCCCGAGCTTGGGCGCGTGGCCGGCGAAACTCATCGAGGCCGACAGGTCGGCGACGACCGTGACCGGGATGGACTTGCGCTGGCTGTAGACGCGCACGCGCCAGTCGCCGAACGGATCGCGCAGGCTGGCGTGCAGGTCGAGGCGGCGCGGGTCGGGCGCGTCGAGCAGCGAGGCGTGGCCGCGGAACTCGAAGCCGCTGTCGCCGCGCGTGCTGCGGTGGTGACCCGGGAAGTGGCCCAGCACCGGCGCGCCGACGCGGTAGTGGACCTCGCGAATCGCTGCCGCGGCGGGCGTCTGCGCGTCACGCATGGTGCGATGGTCAGGGCGCCGCGACGCTGCCGAGAATGCCCGCGATCAAGGGCGCGGCGATCTCGTGGCGCCGCATCTCGTAGACCGGCTGATAGCACAGGCGGTGCGCGATCGTCACCTCGAACACCGCCTGCACGTCTTCGGGCGTGGCGTAGTCGCGGCCCTCGAGCCAGGCGGTGACGCGCGCCGCGCGCAGCAGCATGCTCATGCCGCGCGGGCTCGCGCCGGCCAGCATCAGCTGCGCGGTGTCGACGCCTGCGAGCTTCACGCCGTAGTCGTCCGGGGCCGCGGTCGCGCGCCACAGCTCGAGCGCGTACTTCTGCAAAGTTTCGGAGGTCTGTACCGTGTGCTGGATCAACGCCGCGATCTCGTTCAGCTCGCGGTGCTCGAGCAGCCCTTCGGCGAGCGTATCGATCAGCCGGTCGGTGTCGTGGTAGCGCGGGTCGAACATCAGCGCGCGCCGCTCTCCCTCGTTCTCGGGCGCCTCGATCGTCACTTCCATCATGAAGCGGTCGCGCGCCGCGGAGGCGATCTCGAAGGTCTCCTCGCGCTCGACGCGGTTGCGGTCGGCGAACACCAGCAGGTGCGGGAAGCGCCACTCGCGGTTGAAGGCCGAGACGCTGCGCTCCGCCATCACGCGCAGCAGCAGCGAATGCACCTGCGGGCGCGCCCGGTTGATCTCGTTGAAGAAGAAGATCGCGAGCGCTTCGCCGTGCTCGATCAGCGGCCCGGGGTCGACCGCCGGCCGGCCTTCAGCGCTGATGTAGGTGTAGTAGATCAGGTCGTTGGGCATCAGGTCGATCGTGCCCTCGGTGCGCGCGTAGGCGCCGCCGAGCACACGCGCGAAAGCCCGCAGCAACGTCGTCTTGCCGACGCCGACATCACCTTGAAGCAGCACATGGCCGCGCGCGAACACCGCGGTGTTGACGCGGCGGATCACCCGCCCCTGCCCGATCACCGCCCGGCCGACCTCACGTTCGAGCGCGAGCGCACGTTCGCGCCAGTCGCTGAGCAGCTCGTCGTTTCGAACCATGCCGGGGCCCTGGGTGAAACCCGCGTGATGGCGACGTGCCTGCTGCGGGACAGTCTGCGCCAGCCATGCAACACACGCGGTGCTCCTGGGCCGGCGGCAGCTCCCGGCAAGCAAGACGCACGCCGAAGGCGAATCGGCTGCCGCGGAGCGCCGGCGTCAACCGTCGAACGAGTACTTCACGCCGACTCGAAAACTGCGCGGCGCGCCGGGCGAGTAGAAGGTGGAGTTCTGCAGCGGCCGGTCGCCGTTGGCATCGGCCGGGAACGGTCGCGCCAGGAAGTTGCCGTTCGCATCGAACGCGGTGGCGCCGAGTTGCGCCGCGCTGCTGTATTTGCGATCGAGCAGGTTGTTGATCTGGGCGAAGAAGGCCCACTTCGGCGCCGGCCGGTAGTCTGCGCTGAGATTCAGCACCGCATAGCCCGGGTTGCGACCCGAACCGAGGTAGTAGATGCCATCGGGCTGATGCTGGTTGTTCTCGTTGCCGCGCGCGAACGAGCTGCCCACGGCCGTGACATCGGCACCCACCGACCAGGCCGGGCTCACCTGGTAGTCGGCGAACACCTTGAGGATCTGGCGCGGGATCAGCGGGATGCGGTTGCCGGGTTGGATCGTGATCGTTCCTTCGACACCGGGGAAACCCGCGGCCGCCTGGTCGTTGCTGCTGTTGGCGGAGCCGTCCACGGTCTCGGTGCTGCGGTAGGTGGCGTCGAGGTAGGTGTAGCTGAAGCCGATGTTCAGGGCATCGCCGACACGCATGCTCAGGCCGGCCTCCAGGCCCTGGCGGCGCGTCTTGCCGAAGTTCTTGAAGTAGCCGAAGCCGGCCTGGTTGTCGGCGACGAACAGAATGTCGTCTCGGTTGTCGGCGCGAAACACGCCGACGTTCCAGCTGTACTGCTTGGGCACGCTGCCCCGCAGCCCGGCTTCGATCGTCCGGGTGACGACCTGCTTCAGCGGAGGATCGCCGGCAAACGAGTTCGGCAGCTTGCAGGGATTGTCCGGGTCGGCGCAGCCCAGTTCGATCGCCGAGGGCGCGCGGCTGCCCTGGTTGTAGCCCGCGTAGGCGTTGAGCAGCTTGCTCGGCGCCCAGGTCAGGCCGATCGCGGGGTTGAAACGGCTGAACACGTGGTCGCCGTCGAGCGAACCGGCGCTGCCATCCGCGATGATGCCGTCGCGGCTCTTGACCGTGGTCCGGTTGTAGCGCCCCGACACGGTCAGGTGGGTCTGCTGGTTCAGCGCGAGCGTGTCGGACGCGAAGACACTCCAGGTGCGCGTGCGTGCGCCGAGGTCGACACGCGTGTCGTAGGGCTCGCCGTCGACGTTGCCGCCGGTCACGCCGCCGTCCCCGTAGGCGCCGACGCCGGTGATGCTGTGGTCGGGGTTGATGTAGCCCAGTTCAGAGCCCTGCCTGAAGCTGATCCGGCTGATGTCCACCGCCGCTCCGACGACGACCAGGTTGCTGCGGCCGGCCAGCATGCCGTCCCAGTTGAGCTGGCCGGACAGGCCGTAGTTCGTCTGCAGCGTGCGGGTGGTGTTGAGCACGCCGCTGCAGTTCTCCGCCGGCGCGTCGTTGAGCAGCGCATTGGCGATGCAGCGCCACTTCGGGAACGGTGTGTTGGCGGCGGTGGCGCCGCTGGCCGGAAAGCCGGTGTAGCCGGCGTTCGTCAGCGCGAGTTGTTCGGCGGCGCTCGGTTGGTACACCGACTGGTCCAGCGAATCGTCGTTCACGTCGCCGTTCAGCGTCGAGGTGCGGATGCGACGGTAGTACGCATTGCCGGAGACGGTCAGCGCGTCGTCCAGCCGCTGCGAGCCTTCGAGATTGAGCATCGCCGAACGATTGACCGTGTTGTCGGGCGAGGTGTAGATGCTCGCGTAGTCGCGGGCCTGCAGACGCTGCTCCTGCAGGCCGTTGCCAATCAGGTTGTTGTCGGCAAGCGCGGCCGAGAGCGACAGCGTGGTGTCGGCCGACTTGTAGCCGAGCTTGCCGAACAACTGGGCAACGTCGGTGGGCGACGCCTGGCGCCAACCCTTCTCGTGAAAGCGGTTGCCGCTCACGTACCAGTTCAGCCCATCGGGCCGGCTGCCGCCGCTTTCGAATTCGAGCGCGACGCGCGCATGCGAACCGGCCGACAACTGCACCGAGGAGCCGGGGTTGTTCAGCCCGTCCTTGGTCACGACCGACAGCGCACCACCCAGCGTGTTCAGGCCGAACAAGGGGTTCGACCCGGGCATCAGCGTGATGCTCGCGATCGCGGCGCGCGGGATCAGATCCCAGCTCACGACATCGCCGAACGGCTGGTTCATGCGCACGCCATCGACGTAGACCGACAGCCCCTGCGGTGTTCCCAGCAGCGGCGAGGCAGTGAAGCCGCGGAAGTTCAGGTCGGGCTGGAACGGGTTGTTCTGCACTTCGTTGATGTGCACGCTGCCCAGTCTGCGGCTCATGAAGTCCGTCAGGTCGACGGCGTGCATGCGCTCGATGTCCGCCGACTTGGCCGTCTGCACATTGGCCGGGATCTGATCCTTCGGCAGCCCGATGCCCGGGACCGGCGTGATGCCTATCACCTCGACGGACGGCATGGTCGTGACCGGGGCGGTCTGCGCCTGGAGTGCCGGCGTGCACGCGACGAGCGCGGCGCACGCCAATGGTCGGTGGTGGCACGCACGGCGCCGTGGGTACTGCATCGGAGTCTCCTGTCATTCTGTTTGCCGCGACCCTATCAAAGGCGATGCGGCCGTGACAGGGAAAACTTCCCGGCGTTCGCCGGTTCCTCCGAGGGTGTACCCTTCGACGCAGCACTTGCTTGGGTGTCGCCACCCGGTGTCGAGGATGTGCGCCGCAAGCTCGAGCGGAACGAACCCCGAGCCCGACCTCGTCATGCAGAAGCCCGCCCCCTCAGCTCCGCAAGTAGCCGGCCTCCTGGTCGGGCTGCTTGGCGCGACGATGGCCGCCCGCTGGGTATTTCAGGTGGATACCATCACGCGGCTCATCCCTGGCTCCGAGCACACGGGCATCGTCAACCCGCTGCTGTTCATCGCGGCAGGCCTCTGCCTTTTCAAAGCCTCGCAGCCGTCGAAGCCGGGCACCTGGCTCACACGACTGTCGGCGATCTGTATCGCCGCTCTGATCGTGCTGCCCCTGGCCCACTTGTTCGAAGGCGTGACAGGGGTCGGCCTGGGCGTCGATTTCGTCCGTGCCGGCGCAGTTCCCACGGCCACCAATCCGCATCCCGGGCGCCTGTCTCCGAACGCGAGCTTGGCATTTCTGCTCACTGGCGTCGCCTTCTGGCTGCTCGGACAACGCCTGGCGCGTGCAGGCCAGCTCATCGTCATGACGTTGGTCCTGGCCATTTCCATCATCGGCCTGGGCGGCCTGCTCGGCTACTTCGTCGGCCTCGAATCGCTGTACCAAGTTGCCAGCTTCAACCGGATGCTGCCGGTGACCGCGTTCGGACTGTCGGTCGTCGGCGCTGGTCTGTGGATGCTTCACGACGCATCTCAGCCGTCTGACGCCAAGGCGCTGCACAAGAGCGAGAGTCGCATCAAGCGGCGCTCCATCGCGGTGATCACGCTCGTCGCACTCGCGAGCGGCGTGGCGGGTTTCGCGGTGATGCGCGACACGTTCGAGCGGTCGGTTTCGCAGAACATGCTGCTCACCGCGACGACGAACGCGACCTCACTGGCTCACGCGGTCGAAGTCAGCCTTTGGTTCCCGAGGACCATTGCCACGCGTCCGGCCGTGCGCCAGACCTTGGAGAAGCTGGGCAACGCACCCAACGACGCTGCTGCCAAGGACGTCCTGCAGAAGCTTGCCGACAGCTTCCTCACCGCGGACTTGAGCGGCGTGGAGATCCACGACGCCAATGGCGTGCGCGTAGTTCAGGCCGGCATGATCGTGCGCGCCCAGGCGCAGGCTGTTCAGCGCCTCGCGAATGCCGGGCAGACCGCTTTCCTCGCCTGGAAGGACGGCCATGTGCTCCTCGCCGAGAACGATGTGCTCGCCGAGGGGCGCGTGATCGGGCGGGTCTTCACCGAGCAGCGGATGCCGCTGTTCGACAGCCTCCTGGCCGACGTTCGAGCCTCCAGTGATACGTCCGACGTGGCGATCTGCGGTCGCGACAACGACAAGCTGATCTGTGCACCGAACCGGTTCAGGCCGTCCGGGTTCGAGCTGCCGATGTTCGACGCGGCTGGCAGTCCTGCCCTTCCCGTGGCGAGAGCACTGCTCGGTGAACGCGGCGTGCAATTCCTCAAGGACCGGCGTGGCGTCAACGTCCTGTCGGCCTTCACGCCGATCAAGAATTTCGGGCTCGGGTTGGCGGTCAGGACCGATGTCGACACGCTTTACGAGCCGCTGCGATCACGCCTGAAACTGCTGGCCCTGGCCCTCGTCGTCATCGTCGCGCTGGCCATCTATGCCCAGCACAGCCAGGTGCGACCGGTGCTCAGGCAACTGGTCGCGAGCGAGCAGATGGTCAAAGCCATCGTCGAGGACCAGTCCGAATTCGTGTCGCTCGCGAAGCCCGATGGCGAACTGACCTACGTCAACCCGGCGTATGCGAGGCATTTCGGGCTGACGCCCGTGGCAATGACGGGCAGCAATCTGTACGACTACATCGAGCCTGCCGATCGTGCGATCGTTCGGCAGGTCATTGCGGAAGTCCTGTCGACGGGCATAACCGCGACGAGCGAGAACCGCATGACGGCCGCCAACGGCGCCGAGCTCTGGGTCGCGTGGGCCGACAGCCTGCAGCGCGATCCCTCGGGCCAGCCGGTGCTTCACTCGGTCGGCCGCGACGTGACCCAGCGCAAGCAGGCCGAACTGGCCTTGCGCGCCAGCGAGGAACTCGTGGCGGAGAAGTCAGCGCTCCTGGAAGCCACGCTGGAGCGGATGGAACAAGGCGTCATGATGGTCAACGCCGCGCGGGTGGTGGAGGTGTGCAACCGGCGTGCGATCGAAATGCTGGACCTGCCGAAGGATCTGATGGCGTCCAAGCCGACATTCGAAGCGGTGCTCGCCTACCAGTGGTCGACCGACGAGTTCGTCCACACGCCGCAGGACGTGCAAGACTTCGTTCGCCAAGGCGGCATTCTTGATCGGCCGCACAGCTACGATCGCAAGCGCCCGGATGGCCGCGTGATCCAGATTCACAGCGTGCCGATCGAGGGCGGGGGCGTACTGCGAACGTACACCGACGTGACCGACCGCATGCTGGCTGAAGGCGCCCTGCGCGCGCTCACCGCGATCTTCGACGCGACAACCGACTATGTGGTGCAACTCGACACGAAGGGCCGGATCACCTACATGAACCCGGCCGCACGCCGTCGCACCGGCGTGGCTCTGGACGCGTCGCTCGAGCACCGGACGCTGGAAGACTTCAATCCGCCGCAGACGCTCGATCGATTCATATCGGAGGTCTGGCCGGCGGCGGTGGCCACCGGCGTCTGGGTGGGCGAGTCGCTGGTCTGGGATGCCGAGCGGCGCGAATTTCCGGTCAGCCACATCGTCATCGCCCACCGCGACAAACAGGGCAAAGTCGAGTACTTCTCGGCCCTCATGCGCGACATCTCGACCGCCAAGGCGGCGGAACAAGCGATGCGCGAGAGCGAACATCGCCTGCGCATGGTGACCGACCACCTGCCGGTGCTGATTTCCTATCTCGACCCGGATCTGCGGTTCCGCTTCCTCAACCGGACTTACCAGGAGTGGTTCGGCCAAGCGGCGCCTCTCCTCGGGACGAGCGTGCGGGCGTTCTATGGCGAGCAGGCCTGGGTGCAAATCGAACCGCACTTGCGAGCGGCCTTGGACGGTCAGGACGTCGCCTACGACCGAGAAATGGTGCGCCCCGATGGGGGTCGGCGCCATGTGCAAGTCTCGCTCGTCCCGGACCGCGACGAGCAAGGCAAGGTCGTGGGCCTGTACACCCTCATCGGCGATGTCACCTCCTACCGCGAAGCGCAACGAGCGCTTCAGGAGAGCGAGGCGCGTCTGCGCACGGTGGCCGATGTGCTGCCGATGCGCGTGGCCTACATCGACGCCGACGAGCGCTACCGCTTCAACAATCTGGCCTACGAGCGCGGCTTCGGCCGATCGCGCCAGGAAATCTATGGGCAGACCGTGCGCGCGCTGTTGGGCGATGCAGCCTACAAGTCGGTCGAGCCGCATATTCGCAGCGCGTTGCGCGGCGAGACGGTCACGTTCCAGAGCGAAATGACCACCGGTGGCAGCTACGTTTGCTACGAGGCCCACTACATCCCGCAGCTGGCTGTCGACGGCAGCACCGTGCTGGGCTTCCACGCGGTGGTCAGCGACATCACCCGCCAGAAGCTCGAAGAGCGGCGGCTGATCGAGCTGGCACGCGTGGACCCGCTCACGGGCGTCATCAACCGCGCCGGCTTCGAGTTGCGCGTGGCCGAGGCCATGGAGCGCTGCCGTGGCACGGGCGCACTGATGGCGCTCATGTACCTCGACATCGACCGGTTCAAGCAGATCAACGACCGGTTCGGCCACAACGCGGGCGACGCACTGCTGCGGGCATTCGCGGGCCGGTTGTCGCAGACGCTGCGCTCCAGCGATACCGTCGCCCGCCTGGGCGGCGACGAATTCACCGTGATCATGGAAGGTTTGCCGAGGCCCGAGGTGGCTTCCACGGTAGCCGCCAAGATCGTCCAGGCCATGAGCACGCCCTTCGTCATCGACCAGCAGACGATCGACGTCACCACGAGCATCGGTCTGGCGTTCTATCAAGGAGATGCCTCGACTGTCGAGGCGCTTGTTCAGCAGGCGGATGTGATGCTGTACCAAGCCAAGGGCGCGGGCCGCAACAACGTCCAGGTGGCGCTTCGTCTCATCGAAGGCGGTCGGGCGCCCTAGACCAGCGCGCTGCCGATCACGCGATGCCGGATCGCCAGGTGCGCCAGCGCGGCCGAGGTGGTGACGCCGAGCTTGTCCTTGATGACGGTCTGGTGGTTCGAGGCCGTCTTCGGGCTCAGCTTCAGTGCCTGCGCACACTCGGCCAGCGAGTGGCCTTGTGCGAGCAGGCGAAAGATCTCGAACTCGCGCAGGCTCAGCTCCGCGAGCCGCTCGGCCTCACGCGCCGGGTCGCGCTGCAGCAGGCTCGGCGGCAGATCAGCGCCGAGGTAGCGCTCGCCGGCATGCAGCGCGCGCACCGCATCGACCAGGCTTTGCGGCGCCGCCGCCTTGGTCAGGAAGCCGCGCGCGCCGGCCTCGAGCGCACGGCGCACCAGCGGTGGGCTGTCGTACATGCTGAAGACCAGGATGCGCGCGGCGGGGGCACGCAGCAGCACGCGGCGGATCAGTTCGAGCCCGCCGCCGCCGGGCATCGACAGATCGGTCGCGAGCACGTCGGGCGGATCGGCGACGAAGGCGGCATAGGCGGCCTCGCCGGTGGCGGCCTCGGCGACGACGCGAATGTCGTGCGCCTGTTCGAGGAGCCGCAGGTAGCCGCTGCGCACCACCGGGTGGTCATCGGCGAGCAGCACGCGAATCATGCGGCCCTCGCCGGTTCGGCGACCGCTTCGACAGCGGCCGGCAGCGGGATGCGCAGGCTCAACCGCACCCCGGCAGCCGGTGCACTTTCGATCTGCAACGTGCCGCCGAGCGCCGCGGCGCGCTCACTGGCGCCGAGCAGGCCGAGGCCGCGCGTGGCGCGCGCCGGGTCCATGCCGCGGCCGTCATCGGCGATCGTCAGGCACAGGCTGCGCGCGGCGTCGCGCGCCAGCACCAGCCGCACCTGGTTCGCAAGCGCATGCCGCGTCACGTTCGTCAGCGCCTCCTGTGCGACGCGGTAGACGGCAATGTTGATGCGTTCCGGCAGCACCTCGTCCGCCCCGTCGAAATGGAACACGCAGGGCACGCCGCTGCGCGCTTCCCACGATTCGCACAACTCCTGCAGCGCCGCGACGAGGCCGAGCGCATCCAGGTTGGCCGGCCGCAAGCGGCGCAGCAGCCCGCCGACGAGCTGGTACAGGCTCTGCGCCGCCATGTCGGCGCGCGCCGCGGCGCCGAGCAGCGCCGCGCGGTCGTCGGCGGCACAGCGCCGCAGGCAGGCGGTTTCGATCAGGATCGCGCTGCAGCGCTGGCCGAGTTCGTCATGCAGTTCGCGGGCGAGCGCGAGGCGCTCGCTCTCCTGCACCGCGATCAGCTGCTGCGCCAGTTCGCGGTTGTGCGCCAGCAGCTCAGACGCGCGTGCTTCGGCCTGTTCGCGGGCGCGCAGCGCCGCCTCGGTTTCGCGTCGGCGCCGCATCGCGTACCAGGCCAGTCCGCAGGCGAAGACCATGCCGGTCAGCGGCAGCTCGTCGAGCTGCCAGCGTTCGTAGCGGGCCAGCCCCCCGACCAGCGATTCGTTCAGGTCCAGCGCCAGCGAAATTCCGTAGCACGCGAGCGCCGCGGCGAGCACGACCCACAGGTCGCTGCGCCAGCGCGACGCGGCGCTCGGCCGGTCCTGGCGCGGCATCGCTTCATCCACCACGCGACGCTCCTCGTGGCGGAGTCAGCCGGTCGACGTTGAGGCGCTCATGGGCGTAGATCTCGCGGCACGAACGTGCGTAGTCCTCAGGGCCGAGGTAGTCGATCTCCTGGTCGTACTTCGCGAGCTCCTGGATGAAGCGCGGATCGAACATCGCGCGCTTGAAGGCGGCGTGCAGCGTCGCGACGACGGGCTCCGGCAAGCCGCGCGGCCCCGCCAGCCCGTACGGCGACATCGCGACGATGTCGAAGCCGAGCTCGCGCAGGGTGGGCACCTTGGGCCAGCGCTTGGAGCGCTGCGCCGCGAAGGTCACGAGCAGCCGCAGGCGCCCGCTATCGACGGCCGGGCCGAAGCCGGTGGAGTTGACGCCAACCATCACCTGCCCTGCGACGATCGCGTTGATCTGTTCGGCCGTGCCCTTGTACGGCACGTGGATGTAGCGCAGGCCGCGCGCCGTGAACAGGTCTTCGAGCACCAGGTGCGGCGTGGTGCCGACGCCGTTGGTCGCGATGCTCAGTTCGCCGGGGTGCGCCTGGGCATGCGCGAACAGGTCGTCGAGCGTGCGGAACGCGCTGCCGGCCGGCACCAGCACGCCGAAGGTCACGCCGGAGACCTGGATGATGGGGGTGACGTCGCGGATCGGGTCCCACAGCACCTTCTGCACATAGGGCGCCCGGAACACGGGTTGCGGCATCTGCGCGATCGTGTAGCCGTCAGGCTCGGCCTGCTGCAGGATCGGCATCGCGAGCGTGCCGCCCGCGCCCGCACGGTTGTCGGTCACGATGGTCTGACCGAGCACCTGCGAGGCCAGCTCGGCGAGCACGCGCAACGAGATGTCGGTCGCGCCACCGGCCGGCCACGGCACCCACAGCATGATCGGGCGCGAGGGGTATGGCACCGAGGCGCGCGCCGCGCCCAGGCCGCCTGCGCCGAGCGCGAGCCCGGCGGCCGCCGTGAGCCAATCGCGACGGGACTGCGTCATGCGGGGCCGCCACCGCGCTTGGTCAACCCGCCAAAGCCGCGCTGCGGGTCGTAGCCCCAACAGGCGAGCACGAAGAACACCGCCAGGCAGCCGAGCACGACGTAAGGCGCGGCGCCCGGGTCCTTGCCGTACAGCGCGAAGCGGACCCATTCGACCGCGTGCGTGAACGGGTTGAAGCGGGCCAGCTGGTAGACCCAGTCGGCGCCCGACTCCTGCAGCTTCCAGAGCGGGTAGAGCGCGGTCGACAGGAAGTACATCGGGAAGATCACGAAATTCATCGTGCCGGCAAAGTTCTCGAGCTGCTTGATATAGACCGACAGCAGCAGCCCGAGCGCGCCCAGCATCAGCGCGCTGCCGACCAGTGCCAGCAGCGCATGCAGACCGGCGAGCGAGAACAGTGGCAGCTCGGTGCCGATCAGCGCGGCGACGGCCACGAACGCGAGCGCCTGCAGCACCGACAGCAGCGCGGTCGCGCACAGCTTCGCGAACAGCAGCCACGGGCGCGGCAGCGGCGCGGTGAGCAGCAGCCGCATCAGCCCCATCTCGCGGTCGTAGACCATCGCCAGCGACGACTGCATGCCGTTGAACAGCAGCACCATCCCCACCAGGCCGGGCACGATGTAGACGTCGTAGGGGATGTAGGTGTCGTAGGGTTCGACGATCGCGACGCCGAACACATTGCGAAACCCGGCCGCGAACACCGCCAGCCAGAGCAGCGGCCGCACCAGCGCCGAGACCAGCCGCCCGGTCTGCTGCGAGAACTTGATCAGCTCGCGCAGCACGATCGCCTGCAGCGCCTGCAACGCGTGCGGGATGCCGCGGCGCAGCGCGGGCGTTTCGATCAGTGAGGCGGTGTCGTCTTTCACCGTGAGGCCTTGCATAGTTTCTCCGGTGCGTCGGCGCCGATCGTGTCGAGCACGTCGGTGGGGTGCAGCAGGCCTTCGATCGGCGCCTGCGCGATCACACCCTGGCCGTCGGTCAGCAGCATGGTCTGGCGCAACTGGCCGTCCCAGGAGCGAAAGCTCATGTTGACACCTTTGGAGCCGTCGATCGACGTCTTCGCGAGCGCTTGCGACCACGCCGCGTTCGTGCCTTTCGGGGTGTCCGTGGCGAGCGCGAGCAGCGTCTTGCCGGCCATCCAGGCGGCCCAGTCGCGGTCGGTCATCGGCCGCTTCGCGGCCTTGAAGAAGCGGCGCGAAACCTGCGGTGCGCCGTAACGCTCGAACTGCGCGTGCCAGGCCAGCGCGACCAGGCCGCCATCGCCGACCACCGGCCGCGGCAGCACGGTGCGGTACGGCAGCCCGCGCGCAAATTCGCCATCGCTGTCGACGATCCAGACCGCGTCGTATTTGTTGCCCGCGGTCAGCAGCAAGGGATTGGCGAGGTCGCGCTCGCGCGGGTCGGTCGAGAGCTTGAACGGCTTCGAGGCGACGACCTGCAGGCCGTAGCGCTTGATCGATGCCTGCGCGGTCGCGGCGCGCTGCTGGTCTTGCGCACTCGGGCCGACCAGCAGCAACAGCTTGCTCCATTTGCGCGACACCAGGGTCTGCGCGAGTGCATCGGCGCGCATGCGTTCGCTCGACAGCAGGTGGTACAGGCGCGGCCGGCAGTCCTGCTGGCGCAGGCTGTCGTCCGACGCGCCGATGTTGAGCACCGGCAGCTTGACCGCATCGGCGACGGCCAGCGTCCAATCCGCGGGCAGGTCGGTCACGATCAGCGCCGCGCCGGCTTTCTCGGCGGCCTGCGCCGCGGCGCGCGCGGATTCGATCGAGTGCGCCGTGGCCGGGCTGAGCGCAATGCCGGACCCTGCCGCTTCGAGCTCGAAGGCGCCTTCGGCAAGCGCCACCTGCACGCCCTCGATGGCGGGGCCGCCGGCGTGGCCGAGGTAGCCCCGCTCGACGCGGGTGCGGTCCAGGCGCGGATCGTCTTCCGGGCTGATCAGCGTCGCCTTCAGCGTCGCCGCCCCTGCGACGCCGACCGCATCGAACAGCGCCACGAAGAGCCCCACGAACAGCGAGAACGCGAGCGGCGCACGCCTCATTCGACCACCACCACCCCGTACGGGACGCGCCCGACCGGCACGGTCTTGATCGGCTTGGCGCCGGGCACGTCGACGATAGTCAGGTCGTCGCTCAGGCCGTTGACCACGAACAGGCGCTTCTCGTCCTTGTCGAGCGCAACATTCCATGCGCGCTTGCCGACCAGCACGAGATCGGTGACCTTGCGCGCCGCCACGTCGACGAAGGCGACGTGGTTGGCGCGACCGAGCGCGACGAACGCACGCTTGCCGTCGCGCGACATCTGGATGCCGACCGGCGTGATGTCCTGCGCGCGCGCGCCCTTGACCTCGAACTTCAGCGTCGCCAGCACCGAGTGGTCGGCGGTCGAGACGATGGTCACGCCGGAATCGAGTTCGCAGGTGACCCACAACTCCTTGCCATCAGCGGTGATCGCCATGC
>JBDUAG010000435.1:0-3937 GCA_040004785.1 Burkholderiales bacterium
ATACATGATAAGTATCCTTATCATGTCATATGAAAACCATGCATAATTTGGTCCGCAGCGCCAAATCGGCAGTCTGTAACCGTCGCCACGCCCCGGCCGACCCGACCGAGCGAGGTTTCGCAGCAAGAGCCACCACCGCCGGGGCAGGCCGAGGTCACGTTATGCAATGCAATTGCAATACACTTGCCGTATGAAGACCGCCACCATCCCGTCCGTCCGCGTCGAACCCGAGTTTCGAGCCGAGGTTGAGTCCGTGCTCGGCGAGGGCGAGAGCATCTCCGAGTTCGTCGAGGCCTCCGTGCGTGCCAGCGTCGAGCGCCGGCGCGCTCAGGCGGAGTTCATCGCCCGTGGCCTGCGCTCGCGTGACGAGGCGCGCCGCACCGGTGAGTACGTCGACGCCGATGCCGTGATGGCAGCGTTGCAGCGCAAGCTCGACGCGGCGCGTGCTCGCGATGCGCAGACTCGCAGTTGAGCTTCCGGGTTCGACTGACCCGGGAGGCCGAAGCCGACCTCCATCGCCTGTTCGACTTTGTGCTCGAACGTGAACTCCATCGTGACGGCGGTGACTTGGCTCTGGCAGAGCATGCATTGGCGGCCGTCCGCGCGGGCGTGGCCACACTCAAGACCTCACCGTTCACGTGTCGCAAGGCCGGGCAAAGTCCCTTCCTGCGCGAGTTGATCATCCCCTTTGGGCGATCGGGCTATGTCGCACTCTTCGAGATCGAAGCGGCGTCCGAGGTGGTGGTTGTCGCGATCCGCCATCAGCTTGAAGACGACTATCACTGAGGCGATCCCGGTGGCGCCTGTTCCGCAACGACACACTGTGACGCCTCCAGCCGTCACGTGTCGCGCGCAGGTCGTCTCGGCGGCTTGATCCTCTGGCCTGTGCAATGACCGACCCTTCGGATCCCGCAACCGCCTTCACGGGGCCGCACCCGCCGTACCCGCCCGTGCCACCACGCGACCCAGCAGGGCAGGGCGGCAACGGTCTGCCACAAGGCGTGCCCCATCGCGAAGCCGCCGTCGTCTCGGCGGTTCCCCAAAGGTTCTCCGCTTCGGGGCGCAACGCCGATCGCCGACGCCAGGTCCACGTCGGCCACTTCGCCTTCATGCGTGCGCTCGTGCAGGGCATCGAGCCAAAGGTGGCCTGGGAGCACTACCTGCGCACCGAAGGCCAATCGCACGACATCCGCCTGGTGCGCTCGACGATTGTCTGGATTCGCGACGAGTTCGTGGCCGCCGCGCGGCGCGAGGACCGCCATGGCACTGCGCGGCGGGTGCGGCTGGACGCCGCGCGGCTTCCCGAGCCCACCGAGAAACTCCCCAGCCTGGAGGCCTTCGCCGAGGAAGCCGGGCTCGAGGACAGCTCACAAGCCGAGCAGATCGAGGCCTACGAGACCCGCTACGGCCGCGCTGCGCAGCGGCTGGCCCGCCGCGGCCGGCTGATCGAGCGCCAGCTCGAGGCGCTGCGCTGGCTCGAGGGGCTCATCGCGCAAACGCCCAAGCCGGGGGACGCCGTGGTCTCGTGGCTGAACCCGGCGCTCGCGGGTCACCTCGAGCAGGCGGGCATCTTCACGCTCGCGCAGTTGATCGATCGCATCAACGGCATAGGCATGCTCTGGTACCAGAGCATCAAGGCGCTGGGGGTCGGCAAGGCGCAGCTCGTCATCGCCTGGCTGGGCGAGCACCAGCAGTCCATTGGAATGGCTGTTGGCAGGCATGTCGGCCGAGCCCGCACCCAGCTCCTGAAGTCCGAGCTCGCCGCCGTGGTGGCACCCGCCACCGACATCCGCCCCCTCGAGAAACTGATCGTGCCAGCCGACCTCGATGGCACGCGCGGCGTGTACCGCCGGCCGCAGGAGCAGTGCCTTTTAAAGGCGGTCAACGACCACCAGGCCATCCTCGCCTGGCTCCGGTCCAAGCACGGCCTCACACCGGAGCAGAAGGCGACGCTGAAGGCCGGGCGCCGGCATCGGGACCTCGGTGTCGACCTCGGGCTGGATTGGTTGGACGCGCTGTCGCACACGCAGCGCGCCTACCGCAAGGAAGCTGAACGCTTCCTGCTGTGGGCGATCATCCATAAGCGCAAGGCGCTGTCCTCGATGACCAACGAGGACTGCACCGAGTACCGCGAGTTCCTGGCCGATCCGCAGCCCCGCAGCACTTGGTGTGCGCCGCGCGCGCGCGAGCGCTGGTCGCCGCTGTGGCGACCCTTCGAGGGGCCGCTGTCGCCCTCGGCGCAACGCCAGGGCTTGAGCATTCTCAAGAACCTGTATGGCTTCCTGGTCGATCAGAACTACCTGATGGGCAACCCGTGGTCGGCGGTCGGCGTTCCCAGGAACGCCGGGCCGAAGCTCAACGCCGGTCGCAGTCTGACGCGCGCGCAGTGGGCCTTCGTGCAGCAGCAGCTCGAGCTGATGGGGGAAACCTCAGCGCAGCGGCGTCTGAAGTTCGGGCTGCACCTGCTGTACGCGACCGGCTTGCGCCTGTCCGAGGTCGTCACGGCGAAGGTCGAGGATCTGATCTGGGTGGAGTTTGCGGCCGATGCCTCGGATGAGCAGGCGCTCGAAGGCTGGATGTTGCGCGTGGTGGGCAAGGGCCAGAAGGTGAGGGAGGTCCCGGTGCCGATCGACGTGGTGTCGATGTTGGCGGGCTACCTTGAAGATCGCGGTCTGGATCCGGACCCGGAGTACATCGGTAATCGGGGGGCGCACCTGCTGGGCAAATCCACGGACGCGATCGAGCGCGCGCCGGGCTTGCAGGGGGACCGGCAGGTTGATGCCTGGGAGGGCGTGGCGTCAACGACGTGGTACCGCCAGGTGAAGCGCTTCTTCGGCGACTGCGCCGACGTATTGCGAGGGCAGGGGGATGTGAGGGGGGCCGAGCGCTTCGCGCGGGCGAGTACGCACTGGATGCGGCACTCACACGCCAGTCATGCGATCGCCGCTGGCATGCCGATCGAGATCGCGCAACAGAACCTCGGGCATGCGTCACTGGCCACGACGACCGTCTATGTGACGACCGAAAGCAAGCGGCGGATGCGGGCCGTGGAGAAGTTCTGGAGGAGGTGAGGGCGAGCCCAGTTGATCGCCCTTCCCCTGTTCGCCCCCTGTTGGTCTGCTCCCGTCTGGGCAGTGCGAGACTGCCGTCAGGAAATCGGCAAGACGATGGGTGTGGACAGCTCTCGTCCGACTACTGAACGGGCGTAGAGGTAGTTGTCGCGCCTTCGATCGGAAAGCTCGTCGATAGCGACTCTCCCTAAAACGTCGCAGGGGAACACAAACCCGCAGCGGGCATTGAACAGACTCTGGAAGCGCAACTCGTAGTGGGCCTGGTCGGCCGCGAATGTCGATGACTGTTCCAACTGACGAATTTCCTCCGCGCTACACGTAGGCCGGCAGCAAAACCACAACAACGACGACAGCGGCAGTGAAGGCCAGCGAGGCCAGAAAGCTGTGCCGGGCGAAGCTCGTCGACGCCGCGCGCAGTTCCGAAGCCGCATCAGTGTCGACCCAGGACTCCGCGTGCCACCCGACAAGGCCGTGCGGGGGCTCGGTGGAGGGTATCTCGGTGCGCATGATTTAGGATCGGTCCGATCGAGTCAGTGCTCAATGGGAATGCCTTGAAAGCGCGTTCAGACTTGATTGAATCGGGAATCAGGTTTCCCTGACAAGCCTTCCGTGAAGAACAGTGCCGATACCGCCCGACAGACGAGCCACCTCGCCGAATCGGCGATTGCCATGGCCGCCCAGGGCTGCTGTTCGACCGCGACCGGTCTGAGTTGATGCTGGCCGCCTATCAGTCGATCGGCGGCGTGGCGGGGGCGCTGGCGCAGCGCGCCGAGGAAGTCCATGAGAGTCTGACCGACGCGCATCGCGCATCGCGTATTGCTGCGCCTGACGCAGCCCGGCCAGGGCACCGAAGACACACGCCGCTC
>JBDUAG010000436.1:0-3937 GCA_040004785.1 Burkholderiales bacterium
TCGTTGTTGTTGCGCGCCCGGCCGGTGTCGGTGGCGCTGAAGAACTCAAGGGTCATGGACGGGGCTCGTGCGGGCATGCGGGAGCGTGACGGTGGTCGGCATTGTGCCTTGGATCAGGGGGGGTTTATCTCTCTCCGGAGACGAATCTGCCGGTTTCCTGGGCGTTGGTCACGCCCGGCAACACCGGCGCGGCCGCCATCTGCGCAGCGACCTCCCGCAGGTCGGCCGCCAGTTGTCCGCCATCGGCGTAGCGCACTTCGGCGCGCTTCTCGAGCGCCAGCGCGACGACGTTGGCGAGCGCCTCCGGCAGCTCGGGCCGCAGCGTGCGCACATCGGGCGCGGTGTCGTTGGCGATCTGGTTCATCAGCTGCGCCATCGACTCCGACGCATGCGGGAGCGCACCGGTCAGCAGCTGGAACATCATCACGCCGAGCGAATAGAGGTCGGTGCGACCATCGACGCGCCGGCCAGCCATCTGCTCGGGTGACATGAAGGACGGCGTGCCCAGCACCAGCCCGGTCCGCGTGCGGCAGGCGTTGGTGATGCTGGCGATGCCGAAGTCGGTGACCTTGATCGCGCCGCTGTCGGGCTCGATCATCACGTTGGCCGGCTTGACGTCGCGGTGCACCACGCCCTGCGTGTGCGCATAGGCGAGCGCAAGCGCGACGCGCGCCATCGTCTCCAGCACCACCGACACCGGCAGCAGCCTGCCGGGCAGCGTGTGGCGCAGCAGGTCGTGGCCCTTCACGTACTCCATGGCGATGAAGGCAAGGCCGGCCTCCTCGCTGGCATCGAAGATCGCGACGATGTCGGCGTGGCGCAGCCGGCCGGCCATCTCGGCTTCGCGAAAGAAGCGCGCGCGGGCTTCGGCGAGTTCGTGGCCTTCGAATTCTCGGCTCAGCGCCATCGTCTTGATCGCGACCGGACGGCCGATCTGCGGGTCGTGGCCGAGGTAGACCGTGCCCATCGAGCCGCGACCGAGCTGGCGCTCGAGCCGATAACGGCCGAGGCTCGCGCGATCGGGACGCAGCGCCGGCTCGATGGTCGGGCCGTCGGTGGCCGGCTGCGGCGGCCGCGCGGGGGCCACCGGATCGTCACCAATGCGCCGCAAGCCGGCTCGCCAACCGAGCAGGTAGGCCACGACCGCCACCAGCAACAGAATCGCCCAGCCGCCGAGCACCCCGCCCGGCATCAAGCGCCCCGCTGCGCCGTGGCGCCATCGATCAATTTCAGTTGCCCGCTCATGCGCGGGCACGTTAGCACAGCGGGAACGCCGCGGCGTCAGTCCGCGAAGGACAGCACCGCCGCCAAGCTGCCTGCCGCGGCCATCGTCTCGGCCCAGGGGCTGGTGCCCGTCGGCGGTTGCGCGGCCGTCAACGGCTCTTCGGGTTTGCCGAGAATCGGGCGGCGTGCATCGAGCAAACGCAGCCCCGGGAAACGCGCCACCAGCCCCGCCGAGACCTCGACGAGCGGTCGGTGCGCCACCAGCGGTTCGATCCGGCTTCCACCGGGCTCCGCGAGATCGGGGGCGAGCTGGGCGAGCAATTGACCGCCCCAGCGCTCGCGCCACGCGCGTCGCACCGGTTGCGAAACCCAGCGCCCGACGTGGCGAGTCAGCCGGGGTGGGCACGCGACCACGATCCAGTGCGTCCGGCCGCTCGTGCCGAGCATTGGTTGCAGCAGGTGACGCGCGTGCGCAGCATCGTTGACGAAAACGGCGATTCGTTCCATCGAAGTGCTCCTGTGTCGGTCAGTTCGGTGCGACGGCGGCGGTGGTCACCCGTCGCGCCGTCCACCAACCGGCGCCAAGCACGCCGACAACCAGCACGGCATGCACCAGCACCCGGTTGATCAGGCTCGGATCGAACACCGAGTCGAGCAGAGGCTCGCTGACGATCATGTGCGCCGCGGTGTACGCGAGCACACCCGCGCCGATATAGATGATGATTGCGAAGCGCTCGACCAGCTTCAGCACCAGCGTGCTGCCCCAGACAACGATCGGCACGCTAATCAGCAAGCCGATGATGACGAGGTCGAAGCTGCCCTTGGCCGCACCCGCAACGCCGAGTACGTTGTCGATGCCCATCAGCGCGTCGGCGATCACGATCGTCTTCATCGCGCCCCAGAAGGTCGCGGCCACGGGCTGGTGCGCATCGCCGCCGTTGCCCTGTGGAGCGAGCAGCTTGTAGGCGACCCAGACCAGGCCGAGCCCGCCAACCAGCATCAGGCCCGGGATCTTGAGCAGCCAGACAACGCCGACCGTCATCGCGCTGCGCACGACGATGGCACCGACGGTGCCCCAGACGATGGCCTTCTTTTGAAGGTGGGTGGGCAGCTGGCGGGCAGCGAGCGCGATGACGATGGCGTTGTCGCCTGCGAGCACCAGGTCGATCAGCACGATCGCCAGCAGCGCCGACAGCCAGGGGGCAGAAAAGAGTTCCATGAAGGCTCCATGTTGAGTTGCACAAGCATCACGACGTGCAAATCGCAGGAGAGGGTAGAGTCGGGAGGTGAAATACCGCCTTCGAGCCCGCCGCCATGCGACTTGCATCGAAGGTCTTGCTCGGCCGGCATGACTGCACGACCTGACAAACCGGCGGCGCCTCCTTGCGAAGACACCGCGTACTGACGGCTTGCCTGGACATTCGCAGCGGTGGTGAGCCGGTGCGAGCGTCGAGCTACTCCCCTTCAAGCCTGTAGTTTACAGGATACCGGGCGAAACCGGTATCAGGAATCCGGGATCAGGCTGGGCTGTCGACGCGGGCTCGGCGCTGCATCCACAGCCCGACCGCGACCACGATCACCGCGCCGATCACCCCGGCGCCGTTCACGACCTCGTGCGACTGCTCGCCGAAGCGCTCCGTCACGGCCGGGTCGGTCAACAGCATTTCGCCCGCGAGAAAGCCGAGCAGCGCCGCGCCAAGCGTGATGATGATCGGAAAGCGCTCCATCACCTTGAGCAGCAAGGTGCTGCCGAAGATGATCAGCGGAATGCTCACCGCCAAGCCGATCACGAGCAGCGCCGTATTGCCCTTGGCGGCGGCGGCCACGGCCAGGACGTTGTCCAGGCTCATCACCAGGTCGGCCACGAGAATGGTACGGATGGCTGCAGCCATCGAGCCGATTTCCTTGTGGCCGCTTTCGTCTTCGCCGTCCTCGGCGAGCAACGAGATGCCGATGTAGAGCAGCAGCAGCGCACCGACGATCTTCAGATACGGCCACTTCAGCATCTCGACCGCGATCAGCGTCAGGGCGATGCGCATCACGATCGCTGCAGCGCTGCCCCAGAAGATCGCCTTGGTCTGCTGCTGCGGCGGCAGCGAGCGCGCCGCCAGCGCGATCACCACCGCGTTGTCGCCGGACAGCACGACGTTGGCGAGGATGATCGAACCGAGCGCGGCCCAGAATGCTGCCGAGGTGAGGTCCATCGTGTGTCCCAGGCGGCTGGCCTACAGCAGGCCCTTGAGCAGCTTGCCCATCTCCGAGGGGTTGCGCGTGACAGTGAAGCCGCAAGCCTCCATCACTTCGAGCTTGGCATCAGCGGTGTCGGCGCCGCCAGAAATCAGTGCGCCGGCGTGGCCCATGCGCTTTCCGGCCGGCGCGGTCACGCCGGCAATGAAGCCGACGATGGGCTTCTTCATGTTCTTCTGGCACCAGCGCGCCGCATCGGCTTCGTCGGGGCCTCCGATCTCGCCGATCATGATCACCGCATCTGTGTTCGGATCGTCGTTGAAGAGCTTCATGATGTCGATGTGCTTCAACCCGTTGATGGGGTCGCCGCCGATGCCGACCGCGCTTGACTGGCCGATGCCCAATTCGCTCAGTTGCGCCACCGCTTCATAGGTCAACGTGCCCGAACGCGACACCACGCCGACGCGGCCGGCCTTGTGGATGTGACCCGGCATGATGCCGATCTTGATCTCGTCGGGCGTGATCA
>JBDUAG010000437.1:0-3922 GCA_040004785.1 Burkholderiales bacterium
GGCTCGTCGTTCGAGCTCTCGTTCAACGAATGGCACGTGCTGGCGATCACGCAGGCGATCTGCGAGTACCGCCAGAGCCAGCACATCACCGGACCGCTGTTCATGGGCATCGACACGCATGCGCTGTCGCAACCGGCCTGTACGAGCGCACTCGAGGTGCTGGCCGCCAACGGCGTCGACGTGATGCTGGCATTGAACGACGAGTACACGCCGACGCCGGCGGTGTCACACGCGATCCTGGCGCACAACCGTGGGCGCAGCAGCGGGCTGGCCGACGGCATCGTCGTGACGCCATCGCACAACCCGCCGGACAACGGCGGCTTCAAGTACAACCCGCCGAACGGCGGCCCGGCGGGTGCCGACATCACCGCGGGCATCGAGGCTGCCGCGAACCGCTATCTCGAAGCCGCCATGGTCGGGGTCAAGCGAGTGCCTCACGCGCAAGCTCTACGGGCGAAGACGACGCACCGCCACGACTTCCTCGGCGCCTATGTCGCCGACCTCGGCAACGTGATCGACTTCGATGTCATTCGCGATGCGAAGATCCGCATCGGCGTCGATCCGCTGGGCGGGGCTGGCGTGCACTACTGGGGGCGCATCGCAGAGCATCACCGGCTCGACCTCACCGTGGTCAGCGACGTGGTCGATCCGACCTTCGGCTTCATGACGGTCGACTGGGACGGCCAGATCCGCATGGATCCATCGTCGCCCTATGCGATGCAACGACTGCAAGGCATGAAGGACCGCTTCGACATCGCGTTCGCCTGCGACACCGACCACGACCGCCACGGCATCGTCACGCCGACGGCCGGATTGATGCCGCCGAACCACTACCTTGCGGTCGCGATCGACTACCTGTTCAAGCATCGGACCTCGTGGGCCGCACACGCCGCGGTCGGCAAGACGGTCGTCAGCACCAGCCTGATCGACCGCGTCGCAGCCAAGCTGGGCCGCGCGCTGTACGAAGTGCCGGTCGGCTTCAAATGGTTTTCGGACGGGCTGCTGGACGGCTCGCTCGGTTTCGGCGGCGAAGAGAGCGCCGGTGCCACGTTCCTGCGCCTCGACGGCACGGTCTGGACCACCGACAAGGATGGCCTCGTGCCCGCGCTGCTGGCCGCAGAGATCACGGCACGCGGCCGGCGCGATCCGGCGCAGGCCTATGCAGAGTTGGCGCAACAGCTGGGCGAGCCGGTCGCCGACCGTGTCGAGGCGCCGGCGACGCCAGCGCAGAAGGCGCAACTCGCGGCGCTGGCGCCGCCTCGCATCACCGCGCGCGAACTGGCGGGCGAAGCGATCACGACCGTCCTCGACCATGCGCCCGGCAACGGTGCGGCCATCGGCGGCATCAAGGTCATCGCGAAGAACGGGTGGTTTGCCGCCCGGCCGTCGGGAACCGAGAACATCTACAAGATCTACGCCGAGAGTTTCACCGGCAACGACCACCTAAAACGCATCTTGAAAGAGGCGCAGGCGATCGTCGATGGTGCGATCGCATCGTCATGACCGACTGCGCGCCGGATGACACACTGCTGGAGAGTCTGCAACGTGGCGCATTCGACTATTTCGTTCGCGCCTATAACCCGCGTAACGGCCTTGTAGCCGATACGAACCGAGCGGGCGCGCCGTGCAGCATCGCGGTGATCGGCTTCGCGATGTCGGCCTACCCGGTAGGCGTCGAGCGCGGCTGGATGGAACGCACTGAGGCCGTGCAGCGCACGCTCGTCACGCTGCGTTTCCTGATGGCCAGCGATCAGTCGGGCAGCGCCCGGGCCACGGGCTACCGCGGCTTCTACTTTCACTTCCTCGACATGGACAGCGGCGAGCGCGTCTGGCGCTCGGAAGTTTCTCTGATCGACACCGGCTTCCTGATCGCCGGCATGCTGACAGCCGCGACGTACTTCAGCGAGGACACGCCCGACGAGTGCGAACTGCGCCGACTGGCCGACGCGCTGTACCGCCGGGCCGACTGGCGCTGGGCGCAGCCCGAGGGCGCTGCCGTGACGCATGGCTGGAAGCCCGAGTGCGGTTTCCTCAACTACGGCTGGGAAGGCTACAGCGAGGCGATCTTGCTGTACGTGCTCGGACTGGGTTCGCCAACCCACAGGCTCACCAATGAATGCTTCTGCGCCTGGACCGCGACCTACCAGTGGGAGAACCTGTACGGGCACGATTTCCTGTATGCCGGGCCGCTGTTCATCCACCAGTTCTCGCACGCATGGATCGACTTCCGCGGTATCCGCGACGCCTTCATGCGCGAGAAGGACTGCGACTACTTCGAGAACAGCCGGCGCGCCACTCACGTTCAGCGTGAATATGCGATCCGCAACCCCGGCAGCTTTGCAGGCTACGGCGCCGACTGCTGGGGACTTTCGGCTGGCGACGGGCCGCAGGCCGAGGAGCGCCGAATCGCCGGCCGGCGCCAGGCGTTTTACGGCTATGCGGCGCGTGGCGTTCCCTATGGCCCGGACGACGGCACGCTCTGCGCTTCGTCGACGCTGTCGTCGCTTGTCTTCGCACCCGAGGTCGTACTGCCCGCGCTGCGCGCGCTGTGGTCGCGATCCGGGGGCGACGACGCCACCTTCATTCGTGCAAGCGGTTTCAACCCGACCGTGGCCGAGGCTGGCCCGAATGGCTGGGTATCGCCGGGTGAATTCGGCCTCGACCAGGGCATGACCGTGTTGATGGTCGAGAACCACCGCAGCGGGCTGCCATGGCGGCTGGGGCGCGCCAACCCGTTCGTGCGTGTCGGGCTGCGCCGCGCGGGCTTCAGCGGCGGCTGGCTGTAGGCGGCCGTTGCATCTGTGTTGACGGGACATCCAATGGTTCAGTCCCACCCGCTGCTGGACCTTCCGCACGCCGGCTTCGATGACGATGAACTCTGCCTCAACGGCCGGCCACCCGACTGGTGCAACCCGAGGCCACGCGAACCGTACCACCTGCTCGTCATCGGCGCAGGGCCGGCCGGCCTGGTGGCCGCGCGCGCGGCGGCGGCGCTCGGCGCCCGCGTTGCGCTCATCGAGAAACACCTGCTGGGTGGTGTCTCGTTGAATTACGGCTGCGTGCCCTCGCAGGCGCTCATTCGGACGTCGCGCCTGTACGCCGAGATGCGCAACGCCGAAGCCTACGGGGCCCGGTCGCCACAGGACATCGAGGTCGATTTCCCGCTGGCGATGGCGCGCATGCGCCGCATCCGCGCTCGCGCCGGCCGAGTCGACTCAGCGCCGCGCATCGCAGCGGAGGGCATCGATCTCTTCTTCGGCACGGCCACTTTCGTCGGGCCTGACGTGGTCGACGTCGACGGCCTGCGCCTGCGCTTCAACAAAGCGCTGATCGCCACCGGCTCGCGTTCGCTGCTGCCGACGATTCCCGGCCTCGACGACGCCGGTTACCTGACGAACGAGTCCTTGTTCGATCTGACGGTGCTGCCGAAAAGCCTGCTGGTCATCGGCGGCGGCCCGGTGGGCTGCCAGGTCGCGCAGGCGCTCTGTCGCTTCGGGTGCCGCACCCTCATCACCCACGCTGAGCCGCTGTTCCTGCCGAAAGAAGAGCGTGATGCCGCCTTGTTGCTGGCCGAGGCCATGGCGCGCGACGGTGTCGAGATCCACTTGAACACCAAGGCCGTCAACGTGCGCGTCGACGGCGGCAAGAAGATCGTCGAGACACTCAACGACGGCAACGTCGCGACGATCGAGGTCGACGAAATCCTTACCGGCATCGGCCGGGCGCCGGCGCTGGCGGGCTTGAACCTCGAGGCTGCCGGTGTGGCCTTCGACGCCAACGACGGCATCGTCGTCGACGACTTCCTGCGCACAACGAACCGGCGCATCTTCGCCGCTGGCGACGTGTGCCTTGAGCACATGTTCACTGACACCGCCGAGGCGTCGGCGCGCATCGTCGTGCGCAACGCGCTGTGCTTCGGCCG
>JBDUAG010000438.1:0-3922 GCA_040004785.1 Burkholderiales bacterium
TTCCAAGCCGCTGCTGCTGTGGGTCAACGACCTGTGGATGGCGGTGTTCTTCTTCATCGTCGGGCTCGAGATCAAGCGCGAGGTGCTGTCCGGTGAACTGGCCTCGGTGCGGCAGGCCTCGCTGCCGGCCGCGGCGGCGCTGGGCGGGATGATCGTGCCGGCGCTGATCTATGTGGCGTTGAACCGCGCCGACCCGGTCGCGCTGCGCGGCTGGGCGATCCCGACCGCGACCGACATCGCGTTCGCGCTCGGCATCCTGATGCTGCTCGGCTCGCGTGTGCCGGCGTCGTTGAAGGTGTTCCTGACGGCGGTGGCGATCATTGACGACCTCGGTGCGATCGTCGTGATCGCGCTGTTCTACACCGCGCAACTCTCGCCCTCGATGCTGCTCGCGGCGGGCGGCGGCATCGTGCTGCTGTTCGCGCTGAATCGCGCGCGCGTGATGCACATCGGGCCGTATGTGGTGATCGGCCTTGTCATCTGGGTCTGCGTGCTGAAGTCGGGCATCCACGCGACGCTGGCCGGCGTCGTCACCGCGATGGCGATCCCGCTGAAGGACGGCGACGGGGGCTCGCCGCTGGAGACCGCCGAGCATGCGCTGCACCCGTGGGTCGCGTTCGCGGTGCTGCCGATGTTCGCGTTCGCGAACGCGGGCGTGAACCTGGCCGGTGTGTCGCTCGGCACCTTCGCGCAGGGCATTCCGCTCGGCATCGCGCTCGGGCTGGTGCTCGGCAAGGCGATCGGCGTGTTCGGTGCGTCGTGGCTGCTGATCCGGCTCACCGGGGCGAGCCTGCCGGCGCAGGCCGGCATGCGCCAGTTCTTCGGCGTGTGCGTGCTGTGCGGCATCGGCTTCACGATGAGCCTGTTCATCGGCGGGCTCGCGTTCGCGGGGCAGGACGCCGGCTACGAGACGCAGGTCAAGCTCGGCGTGCTCGGCGGCTCGCTGGTCGCGGGCTTGCTGGGCGTGACCCTGTTGCTCGCCTCTGCGCGCACCCGCTGACGGGCCGGGAGCGCCTGTTCCCATTCGGGGGCCGCGAGCCGACAATCCAGCCCAATCCATGAACCGCGACGCTGGCCCGGAACCGCAGAACGCAGCGAACCAGCAGGTCGCGGCCGCGCTGTTGTCCGAACAGCTGAGAACCCACCTCGCCAACCTGCCGTGGGCGACGGCCGGTTCGGCGACCGCGGCGGTGCTGTTCACCGCGATGATGTGGAGCGTCGTCCCGCAGCCTTTGCTGTTGGGCTGGTTCGCCTGCCTGGTGGTCGTGATCGCACTGCGACTGGCCACCGGCTATGTCCACCGCCGAGCCACGCCGTCTGCGGCCACCGAGCGGGCGTGGCTGCTGTGGTATCGGCTCGGCTTCCTGCTGCCCGGCATCCTGTGGGGCCTGGCGAGCCTGCTGCCAGTGATCGGCGGCCATCCGGCGCATCTGGCGGTGCCGCTGATCGTCCTGGCCAGCCTGACGGCCAGCACCTTCATGATGACGGCGTTCGACCTGGTCGCGGCGCTGTGCTTCTGCGTGCCGGCACTTGGCATCCTCAGCATCCACCTGCTGCGCCAGCCCGACGAGGTCTACGGCCTGCTGGGCCTTGCGGTGGCCGCCTCACTTCTGTTCCTGAGCCTGACGGCGAAGCGTGCGAATCGTGTCATCCGCAACTTCGTGGCGCTGCGCGTTACGGCGTCATGCCAGGCGGAGGCGCTGCGCGCGAGCGAGGAACTACTGGCCCGCACCGGGGCCACGGCCAAGGTCGGAGGCTGGGAGCTCGATCTGGCGACGATGGCGTTGCGCCTGACCGCCCAGGCCTACCGCATCCACGACGCACCGATGGCCAGCCGGCCCACGTTCGAAGGCTTCGTCAGCCTGTACGGCCCGGCCGAGCAGATCCTGATCCGCACCGGCCTGGACGCCGTGATCGCGCACGGCACGCCGTACGACCAGGCCTTGCCGCTCACCACGGTCCGCGGGCGCCACCGCTGGGTGCGCCTGATCGGCGAGCCGCAGTTCGATCGCGACAGGGTGGTTCGCATCAACGGCGTGGTGCAGGATGTCACCGAGGCCAAGGCGGCCGAACTGCAGTTGCGCTCGGCCAGCGAGCAACTGGCGCAGAAGACGCAGCAACTGCAGGACACGCTCGAGAGCATCACCCAAGGCATCGCCAGCGTCGATGCCGAGGGCCGCGTGCTGGTCGTCAACCGCCGCGTGCTCGAACTGCTCGATCTGCCCGACACCGTGCTGCGACCCGGCGCGACGCACGCCGAGGTGGTGCGCTACCAGACGGAGCGCGGCGACATCGCCCCCGACTCCAGTTTCATGGACATCGACGGCCACCGCCTGGACTTCGCCACCGGCCGCAGCCCGGCGCCGGACGCCTACGTGCGACGCAACCGAGCCGGCTCGCTGATCGAGGTGCGCTCGCGGAAACTGCCCGGCGGCGGGATGGTGCGCACCTATGCCGACGTCACGGCGTATGTCGAGGCACAGCGGGCCTTGCGTGCCAACGAGGCCGACCTGCGGGCATTGCTCGACGCCTTCCCCGGCTTCATCGCGGTGATGGACCCGGAGTTCCGCTACAGCTATGCCAACGTGCGCTTCGCTGCGCTGCTCGGCAAACCGCGGGACGAGATCATCGGCCGGTCGGTGCGCGAGCTGGTGGGCGAGGATCAGTTCCAGCGCATCTGCGCCAACGCCACCAGCGTGCGCGCAGGCGAGCAGGTCACGGTCGAGAGCGAGTACGAGGCGACTGCCGACCGGCCGCACACCTTCCTGCAGGTCACGCATGCGATCGGTGCGGCGGACGAGCGCGGGCGCCGCCACTTCTACGCCTTCGGCATCGACATCACCCCGCGCAAGGCCGCCGAGGTGGCACTGATCGCGGCGCGCGACGAGGCCGAGCGCGCCAATCGCGCGAAGTCGACGTTCCTGTCGAGCATGTCGCACGAGCTGCGCACGCCGATGAACGCGATCCTGGGCTTCGGCCAGTTGCTGCTGTCGGACCCGACTCGTCCGCTTGCCGATGCGCAACGCGAGCATGTCGGCGAGATCCTGCGCGGAGCCCGCCACCTGCTCGAGCTGATCAACGAAGTGCTCGATCTTGCTCAGGTCGAGACCGGCCGGCTGCAGGTCGAGCTCGAACCGGTGCCGGTGGCCGAACTGCTGGAGGAATGCATCGGCTTGCTGCAACCGCTCGCTGCGCTGGGGGACATCGAAGTGACGGTCGTCGACGCGGCGGCCGGCAGCGGTTGGATCGTGGCCGACCGGACGCGCGTCAAGCAGGTGCTGCTCAATCTGCTGTCCAACGCCATCAAGTACAACCGGCCGGGCGGCGCGGCGCGCATCGCCTGCGTGGTCGAGGGCGCCTGGATGCGCATCAAGGTCACCGACACCGGCCGCGGTTTCAGCGCGGAGCAGGGTGGGCGCCTGTTCAATGCGTTCGAACGGTTGGACGCGATGCACACGGGCGTGGAGGGCGCTGGCCTGGGTCTGGCCCTGAGCAAGCACCTGATGCACGCGATGGGTGGTGAGATCGGCCTGAACAGCGAGGTCGGCATCGGCAGCACATTCTGGATTCGACTGCCGCGGGCGGTTGCGCCGGCGCTCGGCCTGCGCACCGGGGCGCCGCCCCCGGCGGCGGCCAGCGCCCCGGTCGCCACGACCGCTCCGCGCACAGTGCTCTACATCGAAGACAACCCCGTCAATGTGCTCGTGATGGAAGCGATGCTGGCCCGCGTGCCGCACCTGACGCTGACGACGGCGGAGCTGCCCGAGCAGGGTCTCGCGATGGCGAGGGCCGCACGCCCCGACCTGATCCTGCTCGACATCCAGTTGCCCGGCATGGACGGGTTCGAGGTGCTGCGGCGGCTGCGGCTCGACGCGGCGACGCGGGCGATCCCGGTCATTGCGGTGAGCGCCAGTGCGATGCA
>JBDUAG010000439.1:0-3920 GCA_040004785.1 Burkholderiales bacterium
CGCTGTTGAACACCGCGACGCGGTCGCTCATCGTCAGCGCCTCGCCCTGGTCGTGCGTGACGAACACGAAGGTCACGCCGAGCTGGCGGTGCAACTCCTTCAGCTCGATCTGCATGTGCTCGCGCAGCTGCTTGTCGAGCGCGCCCAGGGGTTCGTCCATCAGCACCAGCTGCGGCCCGAAGACCAGTGCGCGCGCCAGCGCGACACGCTGTTGCTGGCCGCCCGAGAGCTGCGACGGGAAGCGCTCGGCCATCCCCTGCAAACGCACCATGTCGAGCGCCTTCGCCACCTTGGTGGCCTGCTCGGCCTTGGAGACATTTCGAACTGTCAGCGGGTAGGCGACGTTCTGCCCGACCGTGAGGTGCGGGAACAGCGCGTAGTTCTGGAACACCATGCCGAAGTTGCGCTTGTGCGGCGGCGTGCGCGTGATCGGCCTGCCATCGAGAAAGATGTCGCCGGCGGTCGGCGACTCGAAGCCCGCCAGCAGCATCAGCGCGGTCGTCTTGCCCGAGCCCGAAGGCCCGAGCATCGTCAGGAATTCGCCGCGCCGGATGTCGAGGTCGAGCTGGCGGATCACAAGCTGGACGCCGTCGTAGGTCTTCTGCACGCCGGCGAAGCGAACCAGCGGCTCAGTGCCCGCGGCGCGCAGGGTGCCCGCTGCGGCAGCGTTCGGAGCTTCGAGAACGTGGGCGGATGACATGGTGGTCGGCTTCTCCAATCGACGAACCCTGGACTGTAGGCATTGCGGCCGCCGCATACCATGTACATCGTCAAATAATGATCGGTGTACTGTGCAGGGCCACTGACCTGTACATGAAAGCCCTGATACGGTGCGCCGAGCCGCTCGAGATTCCAAACCACGCATGATCACACTCAATCCCGAATCGCAGGTGCCGCTGGTCGGCCAGATCGTCGACGGGTTTCGTCGGCTCATTGCCGACCAGTCGCTGCGCCCGGGCGCCAAACTGCCGTCGATCCGCGCGCTGGCGGCGTCGCACGCGGTCAGCGTGTTCACCGTTGTGGAAGCCTACGACCGGTTGGTCGCCCAGGGCTGGGTGACATCTCGCTCGAACGCCGGGTTCTTCGTCAAGCGCCGCGCCGATCAGGCACCGGTCCCCGGCGAGGCGCGCAGCCCCGATCCGCGCTTCGATGCCCGCTGGTATCTGCAGCAGATCTTCGAGAACCGCAACCTCCTGCTCAAGCCGGGCTGCGGCTGGATGCCCAACGATTGGCTGTTCGAGGAAGGCGTGCGGCGCAGCCTGCGCCAGCTGGCCAGCGACGGTGCCGAATTGGGTGGCTATGGCGCACCGCACGGCCACATGGCGCTGCGGCTGCTGATCGCCGAATCGCTCGCCGAGGGCGGCATCGCGGTCGGTGCCGACAACGTGTTGCTGACCCAGGGCTCGAGCCAAGCCCTCGATCTCGTCGCACGGCGGCTGGTGGAACCCGGCGACACGGTGTTGGTCGACGATCCCGGTTATCCGAATCTGATGTTCATGCTGCGCTTCCTGGGTGCCCGGCTGGTCGGCGTGCCGCGCGAGCCGGGCGGCTACGACCTGGCCGCGCTGGAAGCACTGCTCATCGAGCACCGGCCCAAGGTGTTCTTCACGCAGCCTCGACTGCAGAGCCCGACCAATTCGGTCACGCCGCTGGCGCAGCTCTACCGCGTGCTGCAGCTGGCCGAGAAGCACGACGTGACGCTGGTCGAGAACGACATCTACGCCGACCTCGACCCCGAGCCGCGGCCGTCGCTGGCCAGTCTCGACCAGCTGCGCCGCGTCGTCTACGTCGGGAGCTACTCGAAGACGATCTCGCCCAACATCCGCGTCGGCCATCTGGTGGCGCGGTCGGAGCTGCTCGACGAGCTGGCCCAGCTGAAGATGGTGTCGGGCCTGACCTCGTCCGACATCACCGAGCGCCTGGCGTTCGGGGCGCTCTCCGAGGGGCGCTGGCGCAAGCACCTGAAATCGCTGCGCGAGCGGCTCGCGCACGCGCATGGCGCGGTGGCACGCCAGCTCGGCGGGCTCGGGTTCGAGTTGTTCAGCGAACCCAAGGCCGGCATGTACTTGTGGGCCCGCCACCCGGATCTGACCGACAGTGCCGAGCTGTCGCAGCAGGCGGTGGCGTCGAGCATCATGCTCGGGCCGGGGCATCTGTTTCTGACCGAGCCGCGGCCGACCGGCTGGCTGCGCTTCAATGTCGCGTTCAGCGACGACGAACGGCTCTACCGCTTTCTCGACGGCCAGATCGCTTCGCGCGTGCGAAGCGCCTTTCTATAATCAAAGGTTTGCCGAACCCGGCATTTGCGCGCTGTACCACCGAGAGCACCGGATGAAAGCCTCCGAAATCCGCCAGACCTTCCTGAAGTTCTTCGAAGCGAAGGGCCACACCATCGTCGCGAGCAGCCCGGTCGTGCCGGGCGACGACCCGACGCTGCTGTTCACGAACGCGGGCATGAACCAGTTCAAGGACGTGTTCCTCGGCTTCGACAAGCGGCCGTACAGCCGCGCGACCACCTCGCAGAAGTGCATCCGCGCGGGCGGCAAGCACAACGACCTGGAAAACGTCGGCTACACCGCGCGCCACCACACGTTCTTCGAAATGCTGGGCAACTTCAGCTTCGGCGACTACTTCAAGAAGGACGCGATCTCGTACGCGTGGGAGCTTCTGACCGTGGTCTACAAGCTGCCGAAAGAGAAGCTCTGGGTCACCGTCTACGCCGAGGACGACGAGGCCTATGAGATCTGGAACAAGCAGATCGGCGTGCCGGCCGAGCGCATCGTGCGCATCGGCGACAACAAGGGCGGCCGCTACGCCTCCGACAACTTCTGGATGATGGGCGACACGGGCCCCTGCGGTCCGTGCACCGAGATCTTCTACGACCACGGTCCCGGGGTCAAAGGCGGCCCGCCGGGCTCGCCCGAAGAAGACGGCGACCGCTACATCGAGATCTGGAACAACGTGTTCATGCAGTTCAACCGCGATGAAGCGGGCGTGATGCACAAGCTGCCCAAGCCGAGCGTGGACACCGGCATGGGCCTGGAGCGCTTGACCGCGGTGCTGCAGCACGTGCACAGCAACTACGAGATCGACACCTTCGTGAACCTGCTCGCGGCTGCGAAGGCGCAGGTCGATGCGGCAGGTGCCGGTGATTGCGACAAGGACTCGCCGTCGCTGAAGGTGATCGCCGATCACATCCGTGCCTGCACCTTCACCGTCGTCGATGGCGTGATCCCGGGCAATGCCGGTCGCGGTTCCGTGCTGCGCCGGATCACCCGCCGCGCAATTCGCCACGGCTACAAGCTCGGCGCCCGCAAGCCGTTCTTCCATTTGCTCGTGGCTGCGTTGGTCAAGGAGATGGGCGACGCGTATCCCGAACTGCGCGCCGGCGAGAAGCGCGCAACGGAGGTGCTGAAGCAGGAAGAGGAGGGCTTCTTCCGCACCATCGCGAACGGAATGGAGCTGCTCGAGAAGGCGCTTGCGTCCGGCGTCAAACAGATCGACGGCGAGACCGCATTCAAGCTGCACGACACCTATGGCTTCCCGGTGGATCTGACCGCCGACGTCTGCCGCGAGCGCGGCGTCACGGTCGACGAGGCCGGCTTCAATGTGGCGATGAAGCGTCAGCAAGATGACGCCCGCGCGGCCGGCAAGTTCAAGATGGCGCAGGGCCTCGAGTACAGCGGCGCTGCCACGCATTTCCACGGCTACGACGAGCTCGCGCGCGATGGCGCGCGCGTCACCGCCGTCTACATCGACGGCGCGCCGGTGACCAGCGCCAAGGCCGGCGACGACGCGGTGATCGTGCTCGACCACACGCCGTTCTATGCCGAATCCGGCGGCCAGGTCGGCGACACCGGCGAGTTGCGCAACGCGACCTCGCGCGTGATCGTCGACGACACGATCAAGGTGCAGGCGGC
>JBDUAG010000440.1:0-3906 GCA_040004785.1 Burkholderiales bacterium
TCGCGCTCGGGCTGGTTGTCCTCGAAGCAGTCGGCGAAGGTGAAGTACAGCGAGGTGTAGAACACCGTCGTGATGAACAGCGAGATCGGCGCGCCCGCTACCGCGAACAACTGCGGCGAGCCGATCGCGGCGAACAGCAGACTGGCAACGATGCCGACACCGATGATCAGCGAGAACCACGTCATGCTGTAGACGACGAACGCGCCGCGGTTGCGCCAGCAGGCCAGCGTGCTCGAGAACAGCGCCTGGGCGCAACGCTGGCCGTCCCAGTGGACGAGCGCCGGCGCGTGCCAGAACGGCACCGAGAGCAGCCCGGCGAGGCCGAAGCGCAGCAGCAGGCCCCACAGCAGGCCGGGCGCGGCGAGCTTCGCGGCGACGGTGTCGGGCGCGGTCTGTGCGGCGGGCAGCGCATCCATCAGCGCCTCGAACGCGCCGCCGTCGGCGAGCTCGCTGAGCCACATCACCGCGAAGGTGGCGGCGGCGTAGATCACGCCGAGC
Source organism: Burkholderiales bacterium (assembly GCA_040004785.1). Classification (GTDB taxonomy): domain Bacteria; phylum Pseudomonadota; class Gammaproteobacteria; order Burkholderiales; family Burkholderiaceae_C; genus LMDS01. The sequence continues at coordinate 499 of JBDUAG010000440.1, forward strand.
CAGATCATCGAGCGCAGCCGCGGCGCGCCGGCGCGCAGCGGCTCGATGAACGCCAGCGGCGTCGGCAGGCCACCCCCGACGACCGTGCGCGTGGCGATCATGAAGCCGAGCGAGACCAGCGGCAGCAAGGTCAGCAGCACCAGCGTGCCCGCGAACGGCACCAGCGCGAGCACGAAGACGACGAACATGAAGGCCGCGAACAGCGCCGCAAAGGCCATCGGCCGCTTGAAAAAGGCGCGGAACCCTTGCCGCACCCAGAGGCTGCCCTGGCGGGCCGGAACGGTCTTGAGTCTCATCAGTGGAATCGTTTCATGGGTGCCACGGCGCGGCGACGCGCGCGCGCAGCACGCGTTCGAAGTGGGTCGGGTCGTGGGCGGTCAGCAGGCTGGCGTCGCGCGGCAGGTGCAGATCCCACAGGCGCGAGAGCCAGAAGCGAAAGCCCGCAGCGCGCATCAGCGCGGGCAGCAGGCGGCGCTCGTTGGAAGTCAGCGGGCGCACGGTGTTGTATGCCGCCACCAGCACCGCGGCACGCGATTCGACGAGGCGGCCGGACTCGAGGTCGATGCACCAGTCGTTCAGGCAGACGGCGATGTCGAACAGCAGCACATCGACGCCGGCGAAGTAGAAGTCGAACAGGCCGGTGAGGTGGTCGCCCGACTTGTTCGCTTCGAACATCGCGTTGTCGCGGAACAGGTCGGCGTGGATCGCACCGCGCGGCAGCGCGGCGTAGGCGGCCGACGCGCCGAGCTGCTGCTGGAACGCGAGCTCGGTGTCGATCAGCGTGCGCTGCTCAATGCTCAGAAAAGGCCGCACCACTGGCACCGTCTCGTTCCACCAGGGCAGGCCGCGCAGGTTCGGTTGGTGCATCGCGAAATCGCCGCCGGCCGCGTGCATGCGCGCGAGCATCGCGCCCAGGCTCGCGCAATGCGTGGCCTCGGGGGCGAGGCGGTGGCTGCCGCGCAAACGATCGACGACCGCCGCCGGCTTGCCCTGCAGCGTGTGCAGGATCGCGCCGGAGGCGTCGGCCTTCGGCCCGGGCACCGGGACGCCGCGTGCGGCAAGGTGCTTCATCAGCTGCAGATAGAACGGCAGCTCGTCGAACGTGAGGCGCTCGAACAGCGTCAGAACGAAACTTCCCTGGTCTGTGTCGGCGAAGTAGTTGGTGTTCTCGATGCCGCTGCGGATGCCGGTCAGTGCGCTCAGGCGGCCGAGGCCCAGACGGGCCACGAGCAATGCCGCCTCGTCGAACGAGACCTCGGTGTAGACCGCCATCCCGGATCAGAATTTCAGGACGTTCCAGACGCGCTTGCCGACCGAGGTGCGCGCGCCGCCAGTGCCGTCGAACGGGTCGCGACCGGCCGGCGCGGTGACGATCTCGTAGGGCGTGGTCACGCCGACCTTGGGCGTGACGACGACGTGCTGGACCTGGCCGCGCACGTTCAGCTCCTCGATCTTCGAGCCGCCGTCCTCGAGCACCGTGTACTTGACGTTCGGCTCGCCGCGCTCGGTCGGCGCCGCAGCGGGTGCGGGCTTCGGCGCCGTCTGCGCCCAGACGGGCAGGCACGCGCAGGCCAGAGCCGTTGCGAGTGACGCGAGTTTCGGATTCATGCCTTGATTCTAGGCCGCGAGCACCGAAACGCTTGATTCACAATGTCCGCATGAGTGAAAAGACCCTGCTGCTGGTGGATGGCTCCAGCTACCTGTACCGCGCCTATCACGCGCTGCCCGACCTGCGCGGCCCCGGCAATGTGCCGACGGGTGCGCTGCGTGGCGTGGTGTCAATGCTGAAGCTGCTGCGCGAGCAGCACCCCGCGGCGCTCGGCGCGTGCGTGTTCGATGCCAAGGGCCGCACCTTTCGTGACGATTGGTACGCCGAGTACAAGGCGAACCGCACCGCGATGCCGGTCGACCTGGTGGCCCAGATCGAGCCGATCCACGAGGCGGTGAAGCTGCTCGGCTGGCCGGTGCTCACGGTGCCCGGCATCGAGGCCGATGACGCGATCGGCACGTTGTGCAAGGTGGCGGCGGCGGCCGGTTACCGCGTCATCGTCTCGACCGGCGACAAGGACCTGGCCCAACTCGTCGATGCGAACGTGACGCTCGTCAACACGATGACGCAGGAGCGGCTCGATCCGGCCGGTGTCGTCGACAAGTTCGGCGTCGCGCCGGACCGCATCGTCGATTACCTGACCCTGGTCGGCGACGCGGTGGACAACGTGCCCGGCGTCGACAAGGTCGGCCCGAAGACGGCCGTGAAGTGGCTCACCGAGTTCGGGTCGCTCGACGGCGTGATGGTTGCCGCGCCGGCGATGAAGGGCGCAGCCGGCGAGAACCTGCGCAAGGCACTCGACTGGCTGCCGCAGGGCCGTCGCCTCGTCACGGTGGCGACCGATTGCGACCTGAGCGCGCACGTGCCGGGTTGGCCGGCGTTCGATGCACTCGCGTTCGCGCCGCCCGATGTGCCGCCGCTGCTCGCGTTCTACGACCGCTACGACTTCAAGTCCTTCAAACGCGAGTTCGAGAACGCGCCGGGCGCGTCACCCGTCAATGCGACTCCGCCGGCCGCTGCGCCGACGGTCGAGAAGCGCTACGAGACGGTCACGACGATCGAGGCACTCGACGCCTGGGTCGCGAAGATCGAGGCCGCCGAACTCACCGCGATCGACACCGAGACCGATTCGCTCGACGGCATGCGCGCGCAGATCGTCGGCATCTCGCTCTCGACCGCGATCGGCGAGGCCGCGTACATCCCGCTGCGCCACAGCTACGCTGGCGCGCCCGACCAGCTGGCCGCAGAGCTCGTGCTCGCGCGCCTGACGCCGTGGCTCAAGAACCCGGCGGCGCGCAAGCTCGGCCAGAACATCAAGTACGACACGCATGTGTTCGCGAACGCCGGCATCGACGTGCAGGGCTACGTGCACGACACGATGCTGCAGAGCTACGTGCTCGAAGCGCACAAGCCGCACAGCCTGGAAAGCCTCGCCGAGCGCCACCTGGGTCGCAAGGGTTTGAGCTACGAGGATCTGTGCGGCAAGGGCGCGCATCAGATCTCGTTCGCGCAGGTCGACATCGAGAGGGCCAGCGAGTATTCGTGCGAGGACAGCGACATGACGCTGCACGTGCACCAGCACCTGTGGCCGCAGCTCGAAGCGCACGCCGGCCTGCTCGACGTGTACCAGCGCATCGAGTTGCCGGCGGTCGCGATCCTCGGCCGCATCGAGCGCACCGGCGTGTTGATCGATTCGCCGATGCTCGCGGTGCAGAGCCAGCAGCTCGCCGAGCGCATGCTGGCGCTGGAGCGCGAGGCCTACGAGATCGCGGGCCAGCCGTTCAATCTCGGCAGCCCGAAGCAGATCGGCGAGATCCTGTTCGGCAAGCTCGGCCTGCCGGTGAAGAAGAAGACTGCGA
>JBDUAG010000441.1:0-3904 GCA_040004785.1 Burkholderiales bacterium
GTGCCGGTGCCGGTGTTGGTGTACGAACCGGTCACGAACGGGACGTTCTGGCCGACCACGATCTTGGCCTCTTCGTTGTCGAGCGTGACAAGGTTCGGCGTCGAGAGGATGTTGGTGCCCGACGTCGAAGCCAGTGCCTGCGCCAGCGCGCCGAGCGTGTAGTAGTTTCCGATCTTGTGCGCCACGCCGATGTTGAAGCCGGCGCTCGGCAACGCGGCCGCGATGGCGGTCGCGACGCCGGCGGCGCCGCCGGCGAGCGCGGCCGAGCCGGTCAGGATGTTGTTCAGGCCGCTGCCGTAGTTCGTCCCCGCGCCGATGACGTTGGTGTCACCCTTGCCGCCGAGCAGGCCTTGCCACTGGATGCCGAAGCTCGCCGTCTGGCTCGGATCGACCTCGACGATCAGCGACTCCACGTAGACCTGCGCGCGGCGCGAATCGAGCTGGTCGATCACGGCGCGGAGTTGCCGGTACATCGGTTCGGGCGCGGTGATGATGAGTGAATTGGTCGCGGGGTCGGCCTGCACGAAGCCGCCGGTCGAGGGCGAGGCGGACGGGGTCACCGGCGTTGTCGCGGCGCCCGTGCTGCTGGAGCCCGTGCTGCCGGTCGTGTTGGTGGAAGAAACCGGCGAGGCCTGTGGCGTGGTCGACCCACCGCCGCTGCCCGAGCCGCCACCGTAAGCGGCGCGCAACACGGTTGCGAGCTTCGCCGCGTCGGCGTTCTTCAGGTAGACGACCCAGACGTTGCCGGCTGCGCCGGCCGATTGCACCGGTCGATCGAGCTTGTCCACCAACGCTCGGATCGAGGCCATGCGTGCCGGGTTCGGCGCCCGGACCAACAGCGAGTTGCTGCGCGCATCGACCATCACCGAGGCCGCTGTCGTGCCGCCAGCGGCGGCGCCGGGCGCGACACCCGCGCCGGCTACGGGGCTGCCACTGCTGTCGGTCAGGCGCTGCACCAGCGCGGCGATGTCGGATGCGACCGCGTACCGGATCGGGATGACCTCGACATCGCCCGAGGCCGGCGTGTCCATCGCGCTGATGATCTTGCCGATGCGCGCGAGGTTGTCGGCGTAGTCGGTGATGACGAGCGTGTTGTTGCCCGGGTTCGCGTTGATCGTGTTGTTCGGGCTGATCAGCGGGCGCAGTACCGGCACCAGGTTGTTGGCGTTCTCGTGGTTGAGCTTGAAGATCTGCGTGATGACCTGGTCGCCGCCACGGTTCGGGCGCTCGCCGATGCTGACCGTGCCGGTCTGCAGCTTGGCATCGGCCTCGGGCACGATCTTGTACAGCCCGGCGACCTCGACGACGGTGAAGCCCAGCCCGCGCAGCGAAGCGAGGAAGGTGCTGTAGGCCTCGCGCGGCGAGAGCGGCGTTTCGCTGTACAGCGTCATCGTGCCCTTGACGCGCGGATCGACGAGGAACTGCTGCTTCAGGATCGCCGACATCGCCCGTGCCACGCCTTCGATGTCGGCGTTGACGAAGTTCAGTGTGACGGCTTCGCCTTGCGCGCGCGCGGGCACCTTGCTCTGCGCGACGGCCAGCGTGGCCGGCAGCAGCGAGGCGCACAGCATCGCCGCCGCGACGGTCGCCGGCAGCAGGCGGCCGCGTGGGGTAAAGGGTGCGCTTGGCTTCATGCTCATCCGATCGAAATGACGGACCGCGCGCCGTCGCGCCGCCCGATGATGTTCAGCAGGTTGCTCAGGGCGGCCTCTTCGGTGCTGGTGGCGCGGGCCTCGCCGCGAAAGCGCAGCCCGGCCGGGCCGAGAGTGCCGTTGCCACTGAGTTGGAGAGCACCTTCTTGCGTCGAGAGCAGCAGGTTCGAGATGCCCGGGTTGGCGGCGTCGCCGGTCACGCTCATGCGGTAGCTGCCGAGCCGGTCGAGCGTGGACAGACGCGACGACACGCCCAGCACCTCGAACTCGGCCTTGCCTTCGACGACCATGCGGCCCTGCACCGAATCGATCTTCAGCCCGGGCGAGACCAGCCGCACCGTGCCGCCGAGCTGCATCGTGTTCCAGGGCGTGCCCAGGCCGCCGAGCAGCGCGGTCGGCCACTGGCCGACCCAGCCCGAGGGCGGCACCAGCGTGTAGGTGGTGCGGCCGAAGCCCGGGCTGATCTGCAGCGCGACCGCGCCGTTCAGGCAGCACGCATGCTGCAGCCGCAGTTCGACGCCGAGGCCATGCCAGTGCGTCGTCCAGCTCAAGCGGCCAGGCAGCGAGCTGGCGTCGCGGCTGCCTTCGCCGCCGGTAAGCACCGCGACGGCACTGCCCGACCAGACCGTGCCGCGCGCGTCCGCGAGCAACACGCGCTGCTGCGTCGCGGAGGCCACGACGCCGACCAGCCAGCTGGCAGGCGCGAACGCAATCATCGCGACCAGCACGCCGACGACCCCGCCGACGATTGCCCACCGCAGGCTGGCGCCGCGCGATTTGTCCCATTCGATCTCGGCGAAGGTCGATTCGCCCCAGCCGGTGGCCGCGACCGTCGGACTCCACGGGTTGCGGCCGCGCTTGCGGCGCAGGCGGATCACGGCGCGCCCCCGAGGGTCAGGCCGAGCGAGCCGCTGTAGCCGGTCGGGCCGCGCTGCAATTGCGCGTCGATCGGCCGGGCGCGGGCGCCGCTGCGCGCTTCGTTGAGCCAGGCGCGCAAGGCCTCGGCGCTGACGCCGCCGGTCAGCGTGAGCGTGGCGCGATCACCCTGCATCGACAGGCGGGCGTTCGCGCCAAGGCGGTCGGTGGCGGCCTTCAGCGCGGCCGCGGCCTGGGTCGGCGAGACGCGCGACGCGCCGCGCAGCGCCGTTGCCTCGCCGGCAATGCGCTGCATCTGCTGGTATTGCGCGTCGAGCTGGTCGAGCTGCAGCGGTGCCTCGCGCAGCGTGCGCAGCGCCGGTTGGACGAACACGCTCCAGACCACGAACAGGCCGAGCACCAGCGCGACAACGAGTACCGCCTGGCGTTCACGCGCGGTACGCGCCTGCCACCAGGTGGAGGCCTGCCGGCGCAGGCTCGTCAGGCCGGGCGATGGCGTCATTGTCGCGGCGTTCACGAGCGGCCTCCAGGCCGGGCGCGGCTCAATGTCAAGCGGCCTTCGATCGACTCGACGCTCCAGCCAGCCGGGCCGAGCAGGCCGCGGAACTGCGTGACCTGCGCGTCGCTCCAGCCGGCCGCTGACAGCGTCAGCTTGCCCGGCTCGAAGCGCAGCGTATCGACCGGCGGACGATCCGCCGGCCACGCCGACGCGGCCGCCTGCAGCATGGTTTCGAGGTCGGCGTCGCCGGGCTTGCCGGCGAGCGTGCGCAGGGCCTGGGTCTCGCGCTGCATCACGGCGTCCGCATCGCGCTGCACGTCCTGCTCGCTCACGTTCGGGTAGGCGCTCTTCACGAGGCCCTGCATCGCCACCTGCTTGGCGTCGATCGCACTGCGCTGGTGCCATGCCCACAGGTTCAGGCCGATGACCTGGCCCAGCAACAGCGCGACCAGGCCAAAACGCACCGGCCGCCATTCGTTGCTGAAGAACTGGCGCGCCGAGTCGCGCAGTGCACGCGCGCCGCGGTTGCGGCGGGCGAGCTCGAACTGGCGCAGGTTCCACAGGCTGCGCGCGGCCTGCAGCAGGCGCTGGCCCGGCGGCATCACGCGCACCGGCCCGCCCAGCCATTGTTCGGCGGCGGCCACCGCACCCGGCGTGGCGCTCCAGCGCGTCTCGGTAGGCGCCGGCTGCGGCACCAGTGCGCGCGCCAGGCCGCCTTGCAGTCGCACGCTTGCGACGCCGTCGGCATGTGCCCAGTGCAGCGCGATGCCGTGAGGCGCGCCACCGGGTTCGGCCTGAGTTTCGGAGAAGTGGCCGATCGGTGGCTCGTCCGGCCAGGCCATCGGCACGACGCGATCAACGAAGACCTCGGCCTTTT
>JBDUAG010000442.1:0-3902 GCA_040004785.1 Burkholderiales bacterium
TCTCGCGGGCGCGGTGGGCGAGCGTGCCGTTGAGCACGTCGGCGAGTTGCAGGCGTTCGTGGGTCTGGCGCAGCCGGCCCGAGGCGAAGCGGGTCAGCTGCTGGCCGATCATGCCGATCTGGCGTGCCGCCTCGACTTCTTCGCGCAACGTGCGCAGGCCCTGCTTGTCGATCCGGCCGGTGCTGGTGAGGGTGTTGATGCGCTCCAGTGCCGCCGTCAGCGGTGCGGCGATCTCGGCGCCGATTTCGGCCACGAGAACGCGCCAGCGGTCCTGATCGGCGGGCGAGCCTCCGACCGGCATCGGGTGGCCGGTCTCGCTCGGGATCGGCTCGTGGCCGATGTCAGACATGTTCATGCTCGCTTTCATTTGATGTGCCTTGGCCCGCGACGGCCGGGAAGATCCGGCAATGTCGGTGAGGCATCGGTCAGTGCGAGTTTCCGTGTCCGCATTGCATCGCGCCAGCACCTGCGGGCGCATTTCACCGGATCAGGGGTGTGCGAAAGTCACACGGCGCCGTCCCGCCGCAGTGCTTCGAGTTCAGCCGAGCCGATGCCGAACTCGCGCAGCACCTCCGCGGTGTGTTCGCCGAGCAGCGGCGGCGGCCGGCGGTATTGCACCGGTGTGACCGAGAGCTTCATCGGGCTCGCGACCAGATGGACCTGCCCGGCGAGCGGGTGTGCCAGCCGCACCGTCATCTGGCGTGCTTGCACATGCGGGTCGGCGAACACGTCGGCGAGATCGTTGATCGGGCCGCTTGGCACCTTCGCCGCCTCGAGCGCGGCGAGCCAATCGCTGCGGGTGCGCACCTTCATCAGCGCGGCGAGCATCGGCACCAGCGTGGCGCGGTGGCGCACGCGCTCGGCGTTGCGGGCAAAGCGCGTGTCCAGCGCGAGGTGCGGGGCGCCAGCGACCTCGCAGAACTTGGCGAACTGGCTGTCGTTGCCGACCGCCAGGATCATGTGGCCGTCGGCAACCTCGAACACCTGGTACGGCACGATGTTCTGGTGCGCGTTGCCCATGCGCTGCGGGGCGATGCCGGTCGTCAGGTAGTTGGCGCCGAGGTTCGCGAGCATCGCGACTTGCGTGTCGAGCAGGGCCATGTCGATGGCCTGACCCACGCCGGTGAGGTCGCGGTGGAGCAGCGCGGCCAGGATGGAGGTGCAGGCGTACATGCCGGTGAACAGGTCGGCGACCGCGACGCCGACCTTCTGCGGCCCGCCACCGCTGGCGTCGTCGGCGATCTCGGCGCGCGACGGCCCGGTCACGCTCATCAGCCCGCCCATGCCCTGGATCGCGTAGTCGTAGCCGGCGCGCTCGCGGTACGGGCCGGTCTGGCCGAAGCCGGTGATCGAGCAGTAGACGAGGCGCGGGTTCAGCGCATGCAGGCTCGCGAAGTCGAGGCCGTAACGCGCCATGTCGCCAACCTTGTAGTTCTCGACGAACACATCGCTTTGCAGCGCGATCTTGCGGATCAGGGCCTGGCCTTCGGGGCGCGCGATATCGACCGTGATCGAGCGCTTGTTGCGGTTCGTGCCGAGGTAGTAAGCCGCCTCCTGCGTGTCCGCGCCGGCGCTGTCCTTCAGGAAAGGCGGGCCCCAGCCGCGCGTGTCGTCGCCGCCGCTGCCGGTGGCGCTGGACGGGCGCTCGACCTTGATCACGTCGGCACCCAGATCGGCCAGCGTCTGGGTGCACCATGGGCCGGCAAGCACGCGCGAGAGGTCGAGCACGCGCACGCCTGCGAGGGCTTGGGTCGGTGAAGTCGTCATCCAAATATTGTGAAGCAGCGCCGGATAATGCCCCGATGACTTGGCCCCCGAGACGGATCGCGGCGCTCGCCGTTGCCGCGAGCAGCGCCGCCTGTTCGCCCGCGCTCGACTGGCGCGAGTTCGTGCCCGAAGGCAGCGAACTCGGCATGACTTTCCCATGCCGCACCGACCGCCACGCGCGCCCGGTCGTGCTGGCCGGCGCCACCGTGCAGATGGAGATGCTGGTGTGCACGGCGGGCGACACAACCTGGGCCGTCAGCTTCTTCGACGTGGCCGACCCGGCGCGGGTCTCGGCCACGCTGGCGGAGTGGCGCGCGAGCGCGGTGGCGAATGTGCAAGGCGTGGCGTCGCGATCGGTGCCTCTGCAGATCCAGGGCATGACGCCGAACGAGCAGGCAGTGCGGGTGACCGTCGCGGGCAAATTGCCCGATGGTGTTGCGGTGCAGGAGCACGCGGCGTTTTTCGTGCACGGACTGCGCGTGTATGCGGCCACGGTGATCGGCGCGAAGCCGCCGCCGCAGGCGGTCGAGGTGTTCTTCGGCGGCTTGAAGTTCCCTGCATGAGCAGCGCGGCGACGCCTCAGAGCAAGAAGGGGTGCCCAGGGAGGGCGCACCCTGTCGGCCTGTAGCGGTGTTTTCGCGTTGTTGATATGTGCCGTGCGTGCTCTTATGTGTGGTTTTTGTGTCGCCCCGAGGGCGCGGCCACCGCGGAACGGCACTACCCCGCCCGAACTGCCCATAATTTGCCGCCATGCCCGGACTCATGATCATCGCCCACGCCCCGCTCGCCTCTGCGCTGAAGGCGGTGGCGGAGCACACCTTCCCCGACTGCGCGCGCACGCTCGAGGTGCTCGATGTCGCGCGCGACATGCCGGTCGAAGAGGTCGAGGCCTTGGCTCGCGAGATGCTCGAGCGCGTGCGCACGCCGGAGGCACTGATCTTCACCGACGTGTTCGGCGCCACGCCGTGCAACGTGGCCCAGCGGCTCGGCGACGGCGTGCAGGTGCGCGTGATCGCGGGAGTGAACGTGCCGATGCTGTGGCGCTCGCTCAGCTATGCGTCCGAGCCGCTCGAAGCGGTCGTGATGCGTGCGATGTCGGGCGCGGCGCAGGGCGTGATGCAGGTGGCCACGTCCAGGCCTCAGAACCAGTCCCTCAAACCCGGTGCCAATGATCAAAGCAAACATCACCATCAGCAATAAGCTGGGGCTGCACGCACGCGCGTCGGCCAAGCTCACCAAGCTGGCCGGCTCGTTCCAGAGCGATGTGTTCATGACGCGCAACGACCGGCGCGTCAATGCCAAGAGCATCATGGGCGTGATGATGCTGGCGGCCGGCATCGGCAGCGTTGTCGAGCTCGAAGTGACCGGTGCCGACGAGCAGGCGGCGCTGGACGCACTCACGGCGCTGATCAACGACAAGTTCGGCGAGGGGCAGTAGCCCGCCGCTCAATTGCCGCTCAGGAAATGCTTGCGGTAGCGCTGCGGGAGGTCCTCGATGCGCAGCAGCAGTGGCAGGTCGGCGGTGTTGAAGTCCGGATCCCAGGCCGGCGCGCCCAACACCTTGGCGCCGCAACGCAGGTAGCCCTTGATCAGCGCCGGCGCTTCCACGTTCAGATCATGCTGCAGGTCTTCGACCGGCAACGCCAGCCGCGGTGTCACTTGCCAGTGGATGTCGGCCAGGTGGCTGTGGCGCAATTGCTCCCACAGGCTGGCAGCGACGTGACCGCCGTCGCGCATGCTCACGCTGGCGCAGCCGACCATCGTGTCCAGGCCGTTGCGGTGCATGAATTCGGCCAGCGCGGCCCACAGTGCGAGGATCACGCCGCCGCTGCGCCAGTCGGGGTGGACGCAGGAGCGGCCGAGCTCGACCATCTTCGCGCGCAGCGGGCGCAACCGCGTCAGATCGAACTCGAGGTCGCTGTACAAGCCGCCGACGCGACGGGCGTTGGCGGGCGTGAGCACGCGGTAGGTGCCGATGACCGGGCCGGGTTCGCCGCCGCGGCCTGGCGCCCGCACCAGCAGATGTTCGCAGAACGGGTCGAACACGTCGATGTCGTGCCCAGGAGGCGAACCGTGTGGCACGGTCAGGCGCGCGCCCATCTCGTCGGCGAAGACGAGGTGCCTCAGTTGCTGCG
>JBDUAG010000039.1:0-13192 GCA_040004785.1 Burkholderiales bacterium
AGCGGCTGGCACAGACCGTGATCGTCGACAACAAGGCGGGCGCCGGCACCGTGATCGGCGCCGGCGCGGTGGCGCTGGCAGCACCCGATGGCTACACGCTGTTGATCAGCTCCAACACCACCTTCACCGTCAACCCGGCACTGAAGGTCAAGCTGCCGTACGACGCGCAGAAGAGCTTCGAATCGATCGGGCTCATCGGCACCTCGCCGTTGGTGCTGCTCGCGAACCCGTCGCTGCCGGCCAACAATGTGAAGGAGCTGGTCGCGCTCGCGAAGGCCCAGCCCGGCAAGCTGGCCTACGGCTCGTTCGGCAACGGCACCACCTCGCACCTGGCCGGCGAGATGTTCAAGCTTGCGGCTGGTGTCGACATCCTGCACGTGCCGTACAAGGGCAGCGCGCCGGCAATGACCGACCTGATCGGCGGCCAGGTGCCGCTGACCTTCGACACCAATGTTGCCGCGCTGCCGATGCTGCAATCCGGCAAGGTGAAGGCGATCGCGATCACGTCGGCGAAGCGCTCGCCGTCGCTGCCCAAGGTGCCGACGGTCGCCGAGGGCGGCTATCCCGATTTCGAGATGGTGCCCTGGATCACCATCGTCGCACCGCGCGGTTTGCCGCCGGCGGTGCAGAAGGCACTCGGCAAGGCGCTTGCCGACACGCTGGCCGACGCGGCGACGCGTGCCGATCTCGAAAAGGCCGGCGTCGACGTGTCGTACGAACCGGGTTCGTTCTACGATGCACGCGTGGCGAAGGAACTGCCGCTGCTGCGCGCCTATGTGCACAAGGCCAAGATCTCGCTCGACTGAACACCATGGGACATGACCACACCTTGCCGGAGCGTTCCGCGGTCGAACTGCGCCGGTTGATCGGCAGCCGGCAACTCTCGCCGGTCGAGCTGATGGACGCCTGCATCGCGCGCATCGAAGCGCTCAACCCGGCCGTCAACGCGATCGCCGCCACCGACTTCGAGCGCGCGCGCACTAGCGCTCGCGTGGCCGAGGACGACGTGATGCGCGGCGTGCCACTCGGCCCGCTGCACGGCTTGCCGCTCGGTGTGAAGGACCTGCAGGACACCGCGGGCCTGCTCACCACCTATGGCAACGCCGGCCTGCGCGGCAACGTGCCGGCGCACGACAACTCGCTGGTCGCGCGGTTGCGCGCGGCCGGTGCAATCGTCACCGCGAAGACCAACGTGCCCGACATGGGCGCCGGCGCCAACACCCGCAACCCGGTGTGGGGCGCGACGGGCAATCCGTTCGATCCGGCGCTGAACGCGGGGGGCTCGTCGGGCGGTTCGGCGGCCGCGCTGGCGGTGGACATGCTGCCGATCGCGACCGGCTCGGACACCGGCGGCTCGCTGCGCATCCCGGCCGCGCTGTGCGGTGTCGTCGGCATGCGGCCATCGCCCGGCCTCGTCGCCAACGACGCTCGGCCGCTCGGCTGGTCGGTCATCTCGGTGCTCGGGCCGATGGGTCGCAACGTGAGCGACACGGCGCTGCAACTCGCCGCCAGCGTCGGCTTCGACGCACGCGACCCGCTGTCGTATCCCGAGCACGGCACGTCGTTCTGGCCGCTCGCGACCACGGACCTGTCGACGCTGCGCGTGGGCACGACCGAAGACTTCGGCCTGTGCCTTGTCGATCCTGAGATCCGGCGCGTGTTTCGCGCGCGCATCGAGGCGATCCGCCCGTGGGTCGCGAGCTGCGAACCGGCCGAGCTGCAGCTCGGCGACGCCGATCGCGCGTTCGACACGCTGCGTGCCGAGAGCTTCGTCGCCGCATTCGCCGACACCTACCGCACGGCGCCCGAGATGCTCGGGCCCAATGTGCGCGCCAATGTCGAGATGGCCGCAGCGATCACGCTGGCCGACCGCGCCTGGGCGCACCTCGAGCAGACACGCATCGCTCGGCGCTTCGCGCAAGCCTTCGAACGTTTCGATGTGATCCTCGCGCCGACCACGCCGGTCACGCCGTTCCCGTGGACCGAGCTGTATGCCGGGCACATCGACGGCCAGGCGATGCGCAACTACTACCAGTGGCTCGCCCTGACCTATGTCGTGACGCTCGCGACGAACCCGGCGCTGTCGCTGCCTTGCGGGCGCGACGAGCACGGCATGCCGTTCGGCCTGCAGCTGATCGGCCGGCTGCGCGGCGACGCCGCGCTGCTCGGGGCCGCGCAAGCGTTCGAGCACGCCTTCGAGACGGCGCCGGCGCTGCGCCGGCCGCGGCCTGATCTCGAGCGGCTGCGCATGGCGCGGCCCGAACTGAAAGGCATCGTCACGCATCCGCCGATGGTGTCGGGCAGCGCGGCGGGCGGCGGGTTGACGGCGGTCTGACCACGACCGCGACAAGACCGCATCCAGCGGCAACGCACTCAGGCCTGCTTTGAGCGTTGCAGGCTCCAGTCGCCCTGGCTCTCATATCCGTCGAGTTGCGCGACGCTACCAGCGGACAAGGCGCACGAACAGCTGTCAAATCTTACAGGTTGCCAGCGGAGCGCAGGACCCGTACCGTCGAGCCACTCGGATGAGCGCGGCCGTTTCAGTTGCGCTCGTCACGTGGGGGGAGAACAACAATTGACCAGCGAAGCGCACAGCCGCCGAGCCTGGGTGTCCGTCGGTGTGGCGATCATGCTGGCGGTCGCCGTGGCGCTCGCCCTCGGCTACACCAACGGGCGATCCCTGTTGCCGGCACAGCCGCCGACCGCGCCTGCCGAAACCTTGCGCATCGCGCTGGGCTTGACGCCGGACGCGGCACTGCTGCATATCGCTGCGGCCAAGGGATATTTCACCGAGGAAGGGCTGACGGTCACGCTCGCGCCCGTGAGCCACGGCAAGGTGGCGCTGGATCTGCTGGCTCAGGGCGGGGCCGACCTGGCCTCGGCGGCGGATGTACCGTTCGTCATCTCGGTACTGAAGGGGCAACGCCTCGGCATCGCGGCGGCCGTGGTCAGCGTGCCGAACGAAATGGCGGTCGTCGCACGACGTGATCGAGGCATCGCCGCGCCGCATGACCTCTCGGGGAAAAGGGTGGGCGTCACCTTCGGCACCAATGGGGAATACTTTCTGTGGGCTTTCCTCATTCGGCACAAGCTGTCGCCCGACTCGATCACCCTGGTCGACCTGCCGCCGGGCAGGATGGCTCGGGAACTGAAGAGTGGAACGATCGATGCGGTCTCGACCTGGGAGCCGGTCCGGTCCGAGGCGCATGCCGCACTGGGCGACGACGCGCAAACCTTCATCGGGCCCGACGCCTACACAGCCACACAAGTGGTGGTGGGCCGCAGCGAGTTTCTGAACGCGCGCCACGGCGCGATCGAGAGACTCATGCGTGCACTGCTGAAGGCCGAGGCGTTCAATCGATCCGAGCCGCAACAGGCACTGGTGCTTGTTGCCGATCAGCTCAAGCTCGATCCCAACACGCTGCTGGCATCGGGATGGAAGGACTTCCGGCTGAAAGTCGACTTGCGTCAATCGCAGCTCGTCACTCTGGAAGACGAAGCACGTTGGGCAATCGCGCGTGGTTACGCCGACAAGGGCCCGATTCCGAACTTCCTGCCGAACCTGTACCTTGACGCGCTCCTGGCCGTGCAGCCCGAGCGCGTGACGGTCGTCCACTAGGCCACGCATGAAGATCAGCACGAAGGGACGATTGGCCACAACCACCGCGCTGGCGACCATAGGCCTCATCGCGGGGATGATCTGGTGGGCGAACCAGGAGGTCGAGGATGCCAACAGCAGGCGCCGGCAGACGACCGAACTCGCGCGCGGGCTGACCGAGCTGAGGCTGGTGACCTTCGAGTACATGCTGCACCGCCATGAACGCCCGCGCGAGCAAGAGCGCAACGTCTCCGACAGATTGGCTCGACTGATCGACGCCACGCCGTTTTCCGGGGCCGCGCAGAGTGAAGTCGTGGCCCGTTTGCGCGAACAGAGCGAGGCCGCCCATCGCGTATTCGAGGAGTTGGTCGCCGCCCCCGTCGCGGACGGTACGAACGCTGCGGGCGACGAATCGGTCCGGCGCTTCGAGGCACAGTTGTCCAGCAGGCTGTTGATCCTCCAGCAGGAGAACCTGTCGGATGCGTTTCGCCTCACCGATTTCTCGACCGAGCGCATCAACGCCGCGCAGCGGCGGGTGGTGATCGTGATCCTGGCCGGGTTGGCGCTGATCGCACTGACAACCAGTGGCGCCGCATGGCTCATCAATCGCAATGTGCTGGCTCCGATCGGCAAGCTCGAACACGCCACGCGCGAGGTGGCAGCGGGGAACTGGAACTACAAGCTGGCCATCGCCAGCCATGACGAGATCGGCGAGATGTCCAGGCACTTCGATGCGATGACGCAGTCGCTGCGGATGTCGTTCACACAGATTGAACGCAGCAACCGGGAGCTTGCCGCGCTGAACCAGGAGATCGAAGCATTCAGCTACTCCGTCTCACACGATTTGCGCGGACCGTTGCGCAGCATGGACGGGTTCTCGCAGGCCGTGCTCGAAGACTACGGCGACAAGCTGGACGAGGAAGGGAGGGATTCGCTGCAGCGAATCCGCGCCGCCAGCCAGCGAATGGGCCGACTCATCGACGAGCTGCTCGGCCTGTCGCGCGTGACGCGAGCAGAATTGAGGCTCAAGCCCGTCAACCTCAGTGAGATCGCCCGCGAGATCGCCGAATCCCTGGCCCAGCAGCAGCCCGCGCGGTCGGTGCAGTGGGAGATCGAAGATGGCCTCACGGTTCATGCCGACAAGGCGCTGATCCAGATAGCGATGCAAAACCTGCTGGAGAACGCCTGGAAGTTCACCGGCAAGACGGACAAGCCTGTCATCCGGATCGGCGCTATCGAGCGTGATGGCAAGAAGGAATGCTTCGTGGCGGACAACGGCGTGGGGTTCGACATGGCGTATGCGGATCGGCTGTTCGGCGCCTTCCAACGCCTGCACCATGAGAGCGAATTTTCGGGAACCGGCATCGGCCTGGCGATCGTGCACCGCATCTTTCGTCGCCACGAGGGAAGGATCTGGGTCCAGGCCAAGCCGGGCCTCGGAGCCACTTTTTTCTTTCAATTGAAGGAGCGAGGCCATGAGTGAGCCGAACAAAGTCATCCTGCTGGTGGAGGACAACCCCGACGATGTCACCCTGACGTTGCGCGCATTCAGCCGCAGCCACGTCATGAACACGATCGCCGTGGCCCGCGACGGCATCGAGGCCTTGGACTACCTGTTCGCGCGCGGCACCCACGCAGATCGTGCAGGCTCACCCCTGCCCACCCTCATCATCCTCGACCTGAAGCTCCCCAAGCTCGACGGTCTGGGGGTTCTGAGGGCGATCCGCGCCGATGAGCGCACCCGGCTCCTCCCGGTCGTGATCCTGACCTCATCCAGGGAGGAGCAAGACCTGATTTCGGGCTACTCGCTGGGTGCCAACAGCTACGTGCGCAAGCCTGTGGATTTCGTCGAGTTCGCCGAGGCGGTGAGGGTGCTGGGCATCTACTGGCTCATGATGAACCAGAGCCCCCCGGAGAAGATCCCGTGAGAAAGGCCATCAAGATTCTGGTTGTCGAGGATTCCGAAGACGACGCCAAGCTGGCGATGCGCGCGCTCAGGCATGGGGGCTTCATCCCGACCTATCTGCGGGTCGAGAATGTCGAGGCGCTCCGGGCCGCGTTCGAGCGCGAGCTTTGGGATGCCGTGCTCTCGGATTTCCGGTTGCCGGGGTTCACTGGCGTGGATGCGCTCAATGTCTTTCGCGGCACCGGTCTCGACATACCGTTCATCTTTTTCTCCGGCACCATCGGCGAGGAGACGGCGGTTGCTGCGATGAAGGCGGGTGCCAGCGACTACGTGATGAAACAGCACATGGCGCGGCTTGCACCGGTGCTGGAGCGTGAATTGGGGCAGGCCATGATCCGCGCCGAGCATCGCAAGGGGCAAGTCGATCTGGCGGTTTCGCGCGATCGCTATGTGGATCTCTACGATTCCGCCCCGGTCGGGTACCTGACGCTGTCGGCCGATGGGCGGATTGCCCAAGTCAACCTGACCGGCGCCGAGATGCTGGGCGAGCAGCGCGATCACTTGCTGCATGCTCGCTTCATGCGATTCGTGCTGGCATCGGATGCGGACCGCTGGCATGAGCATTTCCGG
This sequence comes from Burkholderiales bacterium, assembly GCA_040004785.1. Taxonomy (GTDB): domain Bacteria; phylum Pseudomonadota; class Gammaproteobacteria; order Burkholderiales; family Burkholderiaceae_C; genus LMDS01. The sequence goes on from JBDUAG010000039.1 coordinate 6,135, forward strand.
CACTCATTGCAGCACGGTGACAAGCAGAGATTCGAGCTGACCCTGAGCAGCAACGATCGCAGCAGCCTGCATGTTCAGCTTGACTGCATGCGAGCACAGGCCGACCTCGGATCTCCGACGGTACGCATCGCGATGACCGACATCAGCGCCCGCAGAGAGGCCGAAGCCGATCTGCGCAAGTTCGAGGCGCAATTGCGCGACGTCCAGAAAATGGAGTCCATCGGCACGCTGGCCGGTGGCATCGCGCACGACTTCAACAACATCCTGGGCGCGATCCTTGGCAACGTCGCGCTCGCTCGCGAAGACCTGGGCGCGGACCATCCGTCGCTGATCAGCCTCGAGGAGATACACAAGGCCAGTGTTCGTGCGCGCAACCTGGTCCAGCAAATCCTCACCTTCAGTCGAAGAGAGCCGCAAGAACTGGTGACGCAGCCGCTCCGACCGGTGGTCGAAGAAACACACAAACTGCTGCGCGCCACCTTGCCGGCTCGGGTAGAACTCGACGTGATGATCACCGACACACCACTGCATGCACTGGTTGATGCGACGCAGGTGCAGCAGGTGTTGATGAACCTGTGCACGAACGCCTGGCACGCACTGGATGACGGTGCGGGCCGCATCAGCGTCGGACTCGACGCCGTCCTCCTCGACCACGGCGCGGCGCAGCGCCTGGGTGGTGTCTCCCCGGGCGCCCATGCGCACCTGTGGGTGAGCGACACCGGCGTCGGCATGACCGCCGCGACGCGCGCGCGCATCTTCGAGCCCTTCTTCACGACCAAGCCCGTAGGCCACGGCACGGGCCTGGGCTTGTCCGTCGTGCACGGCATCTTGAGCGCACATCACGGGGCGGTGTCGGTCGACAGCGAACCGGGCCAGGGCAGCACATTCCATTTGTACCTCCCGCTCGTGGACTCGGTCGAGCCGGCCGCGACCGCGACCGCGCCGGTGGCCGAGACCGCGACGCCGGCCCGTGTTCTGGGGCACGGCGAGCACGTGCTGTACGTGGATGATGACGAAACCATGGTCGTCATGGTCGAGCGCATCCTGGTACGTTCGGGGTACCGGGTCAGCAGTTACCACAATCCGCAAGAAGCCGTCGCAGCGGTGCGTGAGCATCCCGATGACTTTGACTTCGTCGTCACCGACTTCAACATGCCGCAGTTTTCCGGACTGGACGTTGCCCGCGCGCTGGCGCAGATCGATCCTCGACTCCCGGTCGTGATCAGTTCGGGCTACATCACCGAAGAGTTGCGTGACCAAGCAAAGCGAGCGGGGGTTCGAAGCCTGCTGGAAAAGCAAAACACATTCCAGGATCTGAGCACTCTGGTGGGGCGCATCCTGTCGCAGGATGGCAAGGAACGGTGAACGCGCATATGCGATGCGTGAGATCCCTCCGCATACGCGTTCGTGCATGAGGTCACGCGCATGAAAACCGACAAGCCCGCCCGCCTGCCGCGCTACCGGCGGATCGTCACGGTCTTCGTTGCCATGACGGTTCTGCAAGCCTCGGTGGCGGCGTTCAGCATTCACCTGTTGTCGGCGGTGCGCGCGTATGTGACCGGCGAAAGTCTCTACTCGAAGGGGCAAAAGGATGCCCAGATCTACCTCCTGGACTACGTCGAGAAGCAACGTGAAGCCGACTATGCGATGTTCGTGGCCGCGCTGGCCGTGCCATTGGGTGACCGGGCAGCGCGCGAAGCGCTGCAGCAGGCGGACCCCGACGTTGCCAAAGCGCGCCAGGGTTTTCTGGACGGCGGAAATCATCCGGACGACATCGACGGCCTGATCCGCATGTTCCGTTGGTTTCAACATGTGCCGTTCATGTCGAAGCCCATCGCCACCTGGACCGAAGGCGATCGCGTGATCGAGCAGATGCGTGGACTCGTCGACCGGGCGCGCGTCAGAATTCTTGCCGGCGAGCCGGAGGCCGCTGCGGTCCAGGAAATGCGCAAGCAGGCGCCGCTCCTGAACGCGAGTTTGACTCAGCTCGAGAGCGCTTTCTCGTTCCAACTGGGCGAAGCCTCGAGAACGACTCAGCAGCTGTTGCTCGGACTCAACGGAACCATCGCGCTGCTGATCATGATTTCCGGGCTGGGGTTCGTGCGCCGAAGCGCCCGCGTTCAGGCGTCGACCGAAGCCGAGGTCGCGCATCGGCAGGCGTCGTTGCAGCGCTTGCTGGACTCTGCCGCCGAGGGCCTTTACGGCGTTGATGTCGAAGGGCGATGCACGTTCATCAACAGCGCAGCCCTGACGATGCTCGGCTACGAACGGGAATCGGATCTGATGGGCCGTGACATCCACGCCGTCATCCATCATTCCCGTGCCGATGGACGTCCCTATCCGGCCAGCGAGTCCAACGTCTACCATGCCTACCGAGCACGACAGGCGTCGCATTCTGTCGATGAAGTCTTTTGGCGCAAGAACGGCAGTTCGTTCCCGGTCGAGTACTGGTCGCACCCTGTCATTCACAAGGGTGAGGTTCAGGGCGCCGTGGCGACCTTCTTCGACATCAGCGAGCGGGTCGAGATGCAGGCCGCGCTGCGTCGCGGCGAGCTGCGGCTGGAGCGGCTGATCGATGCCGTCACCGACGGCGTCGTGACGATCGATGACGATCAGAAGATCGTGCTTTTCAACCGCGCGGCCGAGGCCATGTTCGGGACCCTTGCGAGCGACGCGCTGGGCAGCGGCGTCGACCGCTTCATCGCCAAGACCGCTGAATCCGAGGTGGCAGCGGGCAAGGATGCCGAAGTTGCTCGCACGCTCGACGGGCTGTCCGGCCCGCTGCACGAACTGGTGGGAAAGCGGCAAGACGGACAGGAATTTCCGGCAGAGGCTTCCCTGTCGCGACTGGAAACCGAGCGCGGCCTTCTGACGACCATCGTTCTGCGGGACGCGACGGCTCGGCACACCGCGAATGCCGAGAGGCGCGCACGCCAGGCGCTGGAAGCAGCGAGTCAGGCCAAGACCGAGTTTCTTTCCCGGATGAGCCACGAACTGCGAACCCCGTTGAACGCGGTGATCGGATTCGCGCAACTGCTGCGCATGGATGTCTCGCAACCATTGACGATCGAGCAGCTTGAACGAATCCAGCACGTCGAAAGTGCCGGTGAGCACCTCCTTGCGTTGGTCAACGACGTCCTCGACCTGTCACGGATCGAGTCCGGCGAGATGTCGCTCTTGCAGGAAGCAATTCCGATTGCCGCGGTCGTGGAGGAGGCTGCCACCATGGTGTCGCCGCTGGTGACGGATGCCGGCGTCGAAGTCTTCCTGTCGTCAAATGCATCGGGAGTGCCTTACGCGAAGCCGGACCTCTTCTCCGATCCCTTGATCAGACTCCAGGACGAGGTCTGGGTGCGCGCCGATCGAGTCAGGCTGCGTCAAGTGCTGGTCAACCTGCTGACCAATGCCATCAAGTACAACAGACCCGGCGGGAGGGTCGACCTGACCTGGAGAATCGCCCAAGGTCAATGCGAGGTCCTGGTGGTCGATACCGGCCAGGGAATCGCGCCGGACAAGCTGGCCGGCTTGTTCGAACCCTTCAATCGGCTCGGTGCGGAATCCTCGAGAGTGGATGGCACCGGCATCGGACTGGTGCTGTCGCGTCAACTTGCCGAGATGATGGGGGGCACCCTCGGCATCACGAGCACCTTCGGCGAAGGCACGACGGCAACCCTCCGACTGAAGATCGCCGCACCGCCTGCGGCAAACCCGGCGTTGCCGATTTCCCTCCAAACAGTGGAACATGTGGGTCAACAGATGAGCGTGCTGTACGCGGAGGACAACGAGGTGAACGCCGAGTTGATGCGACAAATCGTGAGCTTGCGCCCCAATGTGTCACTCCGATTGGCGGAAAACGGCACCATTGCCCTGGAAATGGCAAGCCTGGACCCGCCCGATCTGATGCTGGTCGATATGAATCTCGGGGATATGACCGGTATCGAACTCGCCCACTTGCTTCATCGAGACCGCTCGACGCGAGAAATCCGCCTGATCGCGTTGTCGGCCGACGCGCTGCCTGAACAGATCGAAGCGGCGATGCGCTGCGGCTTCGAGGGCTACCTGACGAAACCGATCAACTTCCGTGAACTGCTGGCCGTGCTCGACAAGCACGTCCAGGACGCTTAGGTCGGATTGAGATCAGGACGAAGTCAAGCCTGTTTCGGGCTTCGACCCTGAACACTGTCGAGATTCGACAACACCTCTGACACCCGCCGATTGTCGGCACCGCATGCCGCAGGCATGCTTCGTGCGACATTGTTCACGCAGATCGTCAACAACCATTGGGAGTGCCATGACGCAGGATTTTCGTCGCACGGGCGACTTGAAAAGCATTGGAAGCTACCCCGTCTGGGTTCAGCGGGTCGTCCGGGAAACCAACCCATACAAGGAGCGGGTCGTCGGCCATGAGCTGTTTGCGCTCATGCGCGAAGCCAAATTGCCACTGGCCGCGATGCGGCGATTCATGGTGGGCGTGTGGCCCACGATCGAGCAGTTTCCGAGGTTCATGGCGATGAACCTGAAGAAGATCGGCTATGGGGACAGCGCGGGCGAGGACATGGCACGCCGCTATCTGATTCAAAACATCCGGGTTGAGCAAAAGCATGCCGAGCATTGGGCCGCATGGGCCGGCTCTGCGGGCCTGACCCTGCACGACCTTCGGACTGGCGGCGACACCGAAGGATTGCAGGCATTGGCGCACTGGTGCTGGTACGTGTGCGATCAGTCGAAGCTGGCCGTGGCGATTGCTGCGACGAACTACGCGGTCGAAGGTGCCACCGGTGAATGGTCTTGCGTCGTCTGTTCGAAGGACACGTACGCCCGCTCAATACCCGAGGACGTGCGATCCCCGGCGATGAGGTGGCTCAAGGTCCACGCAGAGTACGACGACACCCACCCTTGGGAGGCTCTCGACATCGTCGCAACTCTGCTGGGACACGCACCCAGTCCGCAGGAGGTCGCCGAAGTCAGGCGAGCCATCCAGTCCAGCTATGCGTACATGGAAATGGCGCTGGACAGCGCCATGATGGCGACGATCCATGGCAGCTTCGACGAAACGGCGTCGAATGCGTCCACGCTGGGCTTCGACGCGCTCGACGCCGCCTAGCAGCTGTTGGACGAGCCCCAGGGGCGGAACCGCGGCAGGTTGCCGCGATGAACCGCCTCCCGCGGCCCGATGGTTTACGCGCGAACTCGGCGTGTCGTTGAACATCTATCCGGCCCAGGGCAACTTGGTGACCGAACCCATCGTCAGACGCGTGCGCGAACTGTTCCCCGGGCGCTACGCACGCCATTGGACGGGCCCGCGTCCGGTGCGCAGCGCTTGTCATCGTCGGGCGCGCGCAGGGCGCTTCGTCTGAGCGTCGCGCTGCCTCAACACTCGACGATGTTCACCGCCAGCCCGCCGCGCGCGGTTTCCTTGTACTTGGTCATCATGTCGGCGCCGGTGTCGCGCATCGTCTTGATGACCTTGTCCAGGCTCACGTGGTGCATGCCGTCGCCGCGCAGCGCCATGCGCGCGGCGTTGATCGCCTTGACCGACGCGATCGCGTTGCGCTCGATGCAGGGGATCTGCACGAGGCCACCGACGGGGTCGCAGGTCAGCCCGAGGTGGTGCTCCATGCCGATCTCGGCGGCGTTCTCGACCTGCTCCGGCGTGCCGCCGAGCACCGCACACAGCGCGCCCGCGGCCATCGAGCACGCCACGCCGACCTCGCCCTGGCAGCCGACCTCGGCGCCGGAGATCGAGGCGTTTTCCTTGTAGAGCATGCCGATCGCGGCGGCGGTGAGCAGGAAGTCGATGACCTTGCTCTCGCTCGCACCAGGCACGAAGCGCGTGTAGTAGTGAAGCACCGCGGGCACGATGCCGGCCGCGCCGTTGGTCGGCGCGGTCACGACTCTGCCACCGGCGGCATTCTCTTCATTGACGGCGAGCGCGTAGAGATTGACCCAGTCGAGCACCTGCAGCGGATCGCGCAGCGCGGCCTCGGGGTTTGCGCAGAGCTGGCGATGCAGGTCCGCGGCGCGGCGCCGCACCTTGAAGCCTCCCGGCAGCACGCCGTCGGTGGCGCAGCCGCGCACGACACAGGCCTGCATCACGGCCCAGATCTTCAAGAGGCCAGTGTCGATCTCGGCATCGGTGCGCCAGTGGCGCTCGTTGCGGCGCACCAGCTCGGCGATGCTGCAGGCGTGCTGCTTCGCCAACACCAGCAGGTCGGCGCCGCTGTGGAACGGGTGCGCGAGCACGGTGGTGTCGGGTGCGATCACCTTCTGCTTGCTGCCGTCGTGCGCGATCTCGTCGCTGACGATGAAGCCGCCGCCGACCGAGTAGTACACCCGCGTCAGCAGCTCGGCACCTGCCGCATCGAAGGCGGTGAAGCGCATGCCATTGGCGTGGAAGGGCAGCGTCTCGCGGCGGTACAGGATCAGGTCGGTCTTTTCAACGAAGGCGATTTCGCGGCTGCCGAGCAGCGGCACGAGCTTCGTTTCGCGAATGCGCTTCAGGCGCGGCGTGATGCTTTCGACATCGACGCTGTCGGGCTCGTCGCCGCACAGGCCGAGCAGCACCGCCTTGTCGCTGCCGTGGCCCTTGCCGGTGGCGCCCAGCGAGCCGTAGAGCTGCGAGCAAACGCGGGCGGTTGCATCGAGATGGCCTTCATGCTGCAGCCGCAGCACGAACAGCCGCGCCGCCCGCATCGGGCCGACGGTGTGCGAGCTGCTCGGGCCGATGCCGATCTTGAAGAGGTCGAAGACGGAGACGGCCATCAGTTCTTGTAGTCGGAAAGGGGCGGGCAGGAGCACATCAGGTTGCGATCGCCATGGACGTTGTCGACGCGGCCCACCGGTGACCAGTACTTGACGCGGCGCAGGGCAGGCACCGGGTAGGCCGCCTCGTCGCGCGAGTAGGCGTGCGGCCAGTCGCTCTTGAGCAGCGCGGCGGCCGTGTGCGGCGCCGTCTTCAGCGGGTTGTCCTCGCGCGGCCATCCGCCGCGATCAGGACCGGATTCGACCTTCGCGATCTCGCCGCGGATCGCGATCATCGCGTCGCAGAAGCGGTCGAG
>JBDUAG010000443.1:0-3895 GCA_040004785.1 Burkholderiales bacterium
GTGCAGCACCGACTCTTCGGAACCACCAGATGACAGGCCGTACGCAAGAAACTTGTTGTCCGGCGACGACGCGAACCAGTCGATCGCGGCATGCGCGTCCTTCGAGCCGCCGACCACGTCCGGATCGACCAGCAGCCGGTCCTTGCCCGTGCCCTTGCGCACGTACAACTTGGGAATGTTGTCTTCGGGACGGCGCTTGAAGAAGTAGACCGAATCGCCGTTGACCTGCACGTTGAAGACGCGCGTCGCGCCGGCATCGCCGAGGGAGGTGATCTCCTTGAGCAGCGTGTCGCGCAACGGCAGCCGCGCGAGCGTGGCGCTCGTGTACTCCGCCTGCGCCTTCAACAGCGCCGCGACGGTCGGGTCCTTCAGGTCCTCGAAATAGCGGTATGGGTCGGGCACGGCGGTGCCGAAGTAGGTGTCGGTGACGTCCTTGACCGGCGGCGCGGCGGGTGCCGTTTGCGCGTGGGCCAACGCGCTGGCGACGGCCAGCAACACGGGCGGCGCGAGCCTGGTCAGGCCGACGAATTTGAAGCGCATGTCGTTCACTCCGAAGAAGGGCGCGCGGCAGGCGCTCGCACGCAAGCTGCGGAATTTACCCGAGCGGCACGCTGCCGCCCCTAGCTTGACGGACCGCCGCGGCCCGTTCCGTCGCTAGCATCAGGCGTTTCGTGGCGAACACGGAGAACGAGATGGCGCTGACGTCGACATGGTTCGCGAACAACGCACGCTGCCAGCAATGCGCGTTGGTGGACGCGCAGCACATCCAGCGCGGGGACGCGGGCCTGCACGTCTTTCTGGTCCAGCATGCCCTGCTGATGCTCGACGCCAGCGCGATCGCCGGCACCGAGCTGGACGCCTGGTCGTACGGCCCGTCCACCGCTGCCGCGGTGCTGCGCTACAAGCAGGCGCGCGACATCGTCAACCGTACCTACCAGAAGCAGGCCGACGACATCGTCGGCAAGATGACGATCGCCTCGCTCGATGCCGAGATGCGCGTGTTCGAGACCGGCTTCCTGATCGTCGGCGGCGCGGGCCTGTTGCTGGGCCGGCTGCTGCTCGCCGCGCCGCGGCTGATACCGACCAGCGGGCCGAAGATGGTGGTGATCACCGAGACCGCCAAGCCTTTTTCGACCTGGGCCGACCAGTTCGTCGCTGCCAACAAGACCGAGCGCGACAAGGTGTCCATCCCCGACGGCCAGTCGCCCGCAGCGATCGCCGAGGCGTTCAAGCGGGCGATCCGCCTCGCCGGCAACGGTGGCACCGTGATCATCAGCGTCGGCCACGGCATCCCGTCGGCGAGCTCGTCGGACGAAGGCATGTTCGATCTCGGCCCGCGCGGCTCGTTCCGGATCGGCGGGCGCAACGCGCTGCTCGTCGGCAGCCCCGTCCCGAGCGACCAGCCGAAGGGCGTGCCGCCGATCTTTCACCACACCCAGGTGTTCTACGACGAGTCGCCGCCCAAGCCACGCCGCTCGCTCAAGGCCGATGACCTGGACAGCGGCACCCCCAACGCCAAACGCCGCCTCGCCAACTGGCAGGCCTACGACGACATCGCCACCGCCTTCAAGTCGCAGAAGCTCGCGACGATCGTGCTGCTGACCTGCCGCATCGGTGCCTCCAGCGGCATGATCCGGCGCGTCGCGAAGCAATGGGGCAATTCGGTCCTCGGCTACAGCCGGCGCGTCGCTGCTCAGGAGGTCAACGGGCGGGTGCGCGTGTTCCTCGAAGGCGACCCGCCCGGCACGATCCACCAGTGGCCCAACACCAGCAACACGCCGGCCGGAGAAACCTTCTTCCCGATCACGCGCGACGGCGTGCAGATCAACCCCTGAGCGACGCGCGCAGATCGGCGACACTCGTCGCCCCATGCTCAAAGCACCCTTGTTCTCGGGCGTCCTGTTCGCCCTTGCCGCCGGCCTGATGTGGGGTCTGGTGTTCGTCGGCCCGCTGCTGCTGCCCGAGTACCCGGCGACGCTGCAATCCTTCGGTCGCTACCTCGCGTTCGGCCTGATCGCGCTGCCGCTGGCCTGGTTCGATCGCGCGCGGCTGAAGCAGCTCGCACGCGCCGACTGGTTCGAGGCGCTGAAGCTCGCGCTGGTCGGCAACATCGTCTACTACCTGTTCCTGGCCAGCGCGATCCAGCGCGCCGGCGGGCCGTTGCCGACGATGATCATCGGCACACTCCCGGTCGTGATCGCGATCACCTCGAAGCTGCGCCGCGCTGCGCCGGGGGCGCGCGCCGAGGCGCCGCTGGCGTGGCGGCGGCTGCTGCCGTCGCTCGCGCTGGTCGCGCTCGGCATCGCGCTCGTCAACCACGTCGAGCTCGATCAGCTGAAGGCCGACCCGCACGCCGACATGGCGCGCTACGCGCTCGGTGCACTGCTCGCCGCCGGCGCGGTCGCATGCTGGACCTGGTACCCGATCCGCAACGCCGAATGGCTGCGCGCCCACCCCGACCGCAGCCCGCGCGGCTGGGCCACCGCGCAGGGCCTGATGACCTTGCCGCTGGCGCTGCTCGGCTATGCGTTGACGTGGGCGTGGAGTGCGCTGAGTGGTGACGCGTTCCCGATGCCGTTCGGTCCGCGCGTGCTCGATTTTCTGCTGCTGATGTTCGCGATCGGCCTGTTCGCGTCGTGGCTCGGCACGCTGTGCTGGAACGAGGCGAGCCAGCGCCTGCCGCCGACCCTGTCAGGCCAGCTGATCGTGTTCGAGACGCTGGCGGCGCTCAGCTATGCGTTCTTCCTGCGCGGGCGCGCGCCACAGGCCGAGACGCTGATCGGTGTGGCGTTGCTGGTGGCAGGCGTGGTGTGGGCCGTGCGTACCCAGCCCGCGGAAGCAACTGCCGACGCGCACCCCAACTAACGCAGGTACGGCGCGTCCGGCAACTCGTTCGGATTCGACTCGCCCGGCGCGAGCGCGAAGTGCTGCGCCAGCAAGGCATCGACCGCATCGACGGCCTGGTTCAAGCCGGCCTCGAACTGACCAGCCTTGAACGCCGCGCTCATCGTCGCGGTGATGCGCTGCCAGTGCGCCGCGTCGACATGCAACGCCGCGCCGCGATCCGCCACGATCTCGATCGCGTGCTCGGCGAGCAGCAGGTAGATCAGCACGCCGTTGTTGTACATCGTGTCCCACACACGCAGCTTGCCGAACATCATCACCGCGCGTTCGCGCACCGGCGCCTCACGCCGGATGTAGCTGAGCGGCAGACCGGCTTCGATGCAGACGCGGATCTCGCCGCTGTGGTGCAGCTCACTCGCGGCCACGCGCGCCTCGATGCGCGTGAGCGCACCGTCGCCGAGCAGGCGCTCGGCATCGGCCTCGTCGAGCCGGCGATGCTTCAGGAGTCGCAGCAACCAGTGCGCCATCACCAACTCCCCGACGCGCCGCCGCCGCCGAAGCTGCCGCCGCCGCCCGAGCTGAAGCCGCCACCACCACCGCCGCCGCCACCGAATCCGCCACCACCACCACCACCGCCCCAGATGATCGGCCCGCCGCGGCCGCGCCCGAGGCCACCGCTGCCCATGCCGATCACGCCGACGAGGAACAGCGCGATCAGCCCGGCACCGCCGGCAACCAACAGGCTCGCGGTGAGCCAGAAACCGATGCCGCCAACGACCCCGCCGGTCGCGAGCGCGCCGACCTTGCGGCCGAAGATGCCGGTCAGCACCGCGCCGACGATCGGCACGCCGACGAACAGGAAGATCGCCAGATCCTGGATGTCGAAGCCCGAACTGGCCTTCTTCGCCCGCGCGTTCGCAGTCGGTGCCGGCAGCGCCTCGCCAGCGATGGCCTTGTCGAGCCGGTCGATCGCCGCGTTGAGCCCGCCGGCATAGTCATTGGCCTTGAACGCCGGCTTGATCTGCTCGTTGATGATGCGGCCGGCGAGCAC